>NZ_JBNNMG010000096.1:0-15504 GCF_050272555.1 Lysinibacillus sp. NPDC047702
GGCAAAGCGAGTAGCCTGGAACGGAAATCACCTTCATTTGACTTAGTAGTGTTCACAAAGAGTCCCTTGACCATTTAGTTTTTCAACACTATGAATTTAGCTTGTTAAGCTAAATTACTCCGTTAGCCATTCATGAAGCACAAAAATCAGCATTTCCCCACAGAAAATGAAAGATGACTATGGAAATGATTATTGTGTCACTAAACACCTCGTGTCTAAAAATATTTTTAGTCAATACGATAATGAAATAAAAGAATATATAATCACTACTAATGTAATAAAAAGGATAGTGTGTTTACAAATAGGATAGTAAAAAGGTAATATGAATGTATATTTTAGAAAATGATGGAGGAATTTGAATAACAAAATTACTATTCTGATAGATGTAATGAGCTGTCCAAGAAATTAAAGGAGAGAGTTTAAGTGTGTAAAAAGAGAAAAATAGGAAAGATATTAATTACTTCTATGATGGTAGGTTCCTTGTTGCAGGTGGGAACAGTTGTTAATGCGGAAGAGCGAGGAGCAGAGTCAGCAACAAATGCAATGACGCGATTGGCAGCAGCGGACCTTACTTCTTACAAAGATTTTGATATCAATGCAAGCTGGGCGCCAGCCATGAGATGGGCAATAGACGAAGGAATTATTTCAGGCTATCAAAATCAAAAACATCCATCTGACCCGAAAAAAGGCGTGGGCAACTGGTTAGATCCTCAAGGTTATGTAACAGAATACCAAATGCTGACGATTATATTAAAATATCAGGAACCAGACAGTTTTAAAAGAGAAAAGGCAAATACATCGAAAGCCAATTTAGACAAAAATTTTGCGTTTACTGAGTATAAGCTAGCCAAGGATTTAGGCATGGTCACGAGAGGTTCTACAACCAATGTAACATTTGCTTCACAACATGTCACACGTGGTCAGTTGGCACGAGCATTAGTATCATACATATACGGAAAATCCGTCACGTTAGAACAAGCTGTAGAATTTATGTATGCTAACAAGTTTATGGTAGGGAAAAATCTAGAAAAAGGACAAACACTTGATAATTTCGGAATAACAGACAAATTGACGAGGGCACAACTTGTTGTAGTGTTGGAGCGTTATGTGAAACAACCTGAACTTAAAGATACGCTATCCGAATCAATGATTCGCGACATGCAGAAGTGGGAAGAAAAAACGCAACTTGTTTGGGAGGATAAGGAGCCCGGCTTCGAAACGAAAGAAGCTGCCGAGGCAAACATGACCCAGATTACGGTTCCGGTTTGGAAGGTCACTACAAAGGGCGACAAGGCCCAAGGAAAAGCAACGCTGACTGTACATAAGAACTTGGCTAAAACCTACAAGGCGATTTTCCAAGAGATCTTCAATGGACCAGAGAAATTTCCGATTAAGGACGTAGGCGCATACTCTTGGCGCACCAACGTCAATTCCGAGCATAGGAATGGGACAGCCCTTGACATCAATGCAAGTGAGAATATGCATTGTGAGATTGATAAGAATGGCAACGTGACCAAGATTCTTTCAGGTAGTTTTTGGAAACCTTACGAGAACATATATTCAATTACAGAAGATGGGGATGTAGTTAGGGCGTTCAGAAAACATGGATTCTCTTGGGGCGGAGACGCTTGGAGTACGAGCCGTGATTATATGCACTTTTCGTATTTTGGAAGCTAGTTTTGCTGAATCGTGTTAATTCATACGCTAGTTTCTTTGTGCTCTTTTTAATGGATATTGATGTGAAAGAAATACTACATAGGGAAATAAATCAGGTAGAATTTGTATAATTTTCGTTAAATATATGTGTGATATCACCAAGGAGGTTTTGCATTTGAGCAAAAAACATAATTACTCACTATTTTTTAAAGTGACAACTGCATCGGCTATCGTTGCATCGATTGTCATTCCAATCGAAACTACAAATGCGATGTCAGATGTACCTTCAGATCATCAATTTTATGATGCCGTAAAAGATCTTCAAGAACGAGGGATTATTGGCGGCTATGCAGATGGAACATTTAAACCAGAAAAAAATTTAACACGTGGACAAGCTGCGAAAATACTTGCGGGTGTGCTGAAGCTAGATACGATTAATGTCCAAAATCCAAATTTCAAGGATATTCCCAAAACACATCAATATTACGGTGCGATTGCCGCTTTAAAAGAGGCAAATATTATTGATGGTTTTGGGGATGGCACATTTAAGCCTGAAGATAACGTACAGCGCAATCACCTAGCGAAAATTTTGGCCAATGCGATGAATTTAAAGGCAATGAATAGTGCACATCTGCCGTTCACAGATGTGCATGAAAATTATCGAGAATCGATTGCTGCGCTATATGAAAATGGTGTAACAAAGGGAAAAACGGAGACAACGTTTGATGGTAGCTCCTATGTGACACGTGGACAAATGGCTGCCTTTATCGTACGTGCCGAAAAAATCATAGCACAGACTCAAAAGTTTCCATTTGAATATGTAGATACTTCTAAAAACACTTTAAAACCAAGCGTACATGGAAATTGGGCTGCTTCTATCAAAGATTATATTTTCGATAACAACGATAATACCTTCTCAACGTTAGAAGTAGATAAAAATATTAAAATTACTACATACGACAGTCAAACTAAAAAGCTTTCCGAAAAAACGTTAGCGTTAGAATTACCTCTTTTCGGCGCTTTTTATAGCGGTGAAACCTATAATTATATTGCCTATGGTCAAAATAACCCGAATGAAGAAAATATAGAGGTTATTCGCATCGTCAAGTATGATAAGAACTTTAACCGAATTGCTGCAACATCGGTTAAAGGAGATGAGATTATTACCGTAATACCCTTTGACGCTTCATCGGGAGGAAGAATAGCAGAACAAGGTAACACACTCGCATTCCATTCATCACGTGAACGTTATAAATCAAGCGATGGCTTAAATCATCAATCTCAATTAACATTCGAAATTAATACAAGTTCAATGGAAATAATTAATACATTAGGAGAGTTTCAAGGGAATCATGTTAGTCACTCCTTTGATCAATATGTGTTAATGGATGGTGAAGCACCTGTATATTTAGATCATGGTGATGCTTATCCGCGTAGCCTCGTTCTTCATAAATTAATAGACGCATCTAGTAATAAAAAGAATAGATACTCAAAGAAAGAATTTTTTCCTATTTCTGGAGGTGTAGGTGACAATGTAACCGGTGTATCTATAGGGGGCTTCGAACAATCCCCTACGCATTATTTAGCTGCCTTTAACTCTGTCAACCAAAATAAACAATACTATCGCAATGAAACAGTTACACGTAACATTTACCTATACGGCATTCCAAAGGATTTTTCAAACACGAATGATGCTGCTATTATAGAAACAACGATTGCTAATTATGAAAACACAGCCTGGTATACAACAACGCCTACAATTGTAAAAATAACAGATGATAAATTTGTTGTACTATGGCAAGAATATTTAGATGATAAGATTGGTAGCTTAAAATACCTCTATGTGAATGGACAAGGAAAAACAACATCTTCAATTCACTCAGCAGTTGATATGGAGCTATCTACCGTCCAACCGATTGTAAAAAACAATAAAATTATTTGGTATACTACTTCAAATAATAAAAAAGTTATGTATGGACTAGAAATCGAATGAAGTCATGTGGATGGCTCACACTTCTCACCATGAAAACTTTGTTGGAGTAAGTGGCACCCATTTCAAGGACAAATTTAAAAATAAGATGACGTAAAGAACAGATAGGGGTGTCTGAAAGCGATAGTTCCGCTTTTAGACACCCATTTATAGTTTTATTGAAACATTCCTGTTTAAAATATTTGTTAAAGATTCCCTCTAAAATAGCTCATTATTGATTAAGAGCTCGGTACATCAAAGCCACAAATTGAGCACGTGTGACAGGATCATTAGGTTTAAAATAACCATTCGAACCTAAGGCAATACCTTGTTGTTCTAAGGCAGCTATATTGGCATAACTCCAATGGTCTATACTTACATCTTTGAATGAGCTCGTATCACCTGATGGCAGTTGAAGTACCGCCACCAGAATTTTTGCCATTTGGGCACGAGTCAACCATTCATCTGGATGAAATGCTCCGTTCGAGCCATCAATAATGCCTGCCCGTTGCAGCTTTGTAATCGCCTCATAATAAGGATGACTAGGCAGAACATCTGAAAAAGAGGTAGCCTCACGGGATGGTTCTAGCTCAAAAGCTCGTGTTAGCATAATGGCAATATGCTGGCGTTTGATAAATTCATTAGGTCGAAATGATTGATCAGGATAACCTGTAATAACCCCTCGCCTCGCCATATCTTGAATCATCTCCCACGCCCAATGTGATTTCGGTACATCTGAGAACACATATTGCTGCTGTTCAGGTTCCTGCTCAGTTGGCTCACTATCTGGATGTTCCTCAGGTGAGGGGGTTGAATTTTCTGGTATTGACGGTTCAGTCGGCGTCGGAACTGGATTTACTGGTACTGTTGGAGTTGTCGGTATTGATGGATATTCACCAGTTGAATTTACCGTCCATTTGGCATAGAGTGTTATATCCTCTGTTACCACATCATTTGTAAAATTCCATTCTGTTGTGAAAGTTGCATTCTTGTACCACCCCATAAAAGTATACCCTGCCTTAGTCGGTGCTTTTGGTTTGGTCACTTTTTCCTTATATACTATGGATTCTGATGCTACTGCTGAACCACCATTTGTGTTAAATGTCACACTGTAACTATTCACTGTCCATTTAGCATAGAGCGTTGTTTCCGCTGTGATTACATCTGTCGCAAAGTCCCACTCGGTTGCAAGGGCACTTTCCTTAAACCAGCCTGCAAATGTATACCCTGCCTTACTTGGTACTGTTGGCTTTGTCACTTTTTCATTATAGATTACTGAGTCAGATGCTACGACTGAACCGCCGTTTGTGTTAAATGTTACGCCATAACTATTCACTGTCCATTTGGCATAGAGCATTGTATCAGCCATGATTACATCTGTGGCAAAGTCCCACTCGGTTGCAAGGGCACTTTCCTTAAACCAGCCTGCAAATGTATGCCCTGCCTTACTTGGTGCTGTTGGCTTTGTCACTTTTTCATTATAGATTACTGAGTCGGACGCTACGACTGAACCGCCGTTTGTGTTAAATGCCACGTCATAACTATTCACTGTCCATTTGGCATAGAGCGTTGTATTCGCTGTGATTTCATCTGTGGCAAAGTCCCATTCGGTTGCAAGGGCACTTTCCTTAAACCAGCCTGCAAATGTATACCCTGCCTTACTCGGTGCTGTTGGCTTTGTCACTTTTTCATTATAGATTACTGAGTCGGACGCTACGACTGAACCTCCGTTTGTGTTAAATGTTACGCCATAACTATTCACTGTCCATTTAGCATAGAGCGTTGTATCAGCCGTGATTACATCTATCGCAAAGTCCCACTCGGTTGTAAGGGCACTTTCCTTAAACCAGCCTGCAAATGTATACCCTGCCTTACTTGGTACTGTTGGCTTTGTCACTTTTTCATTATAGATTACTGAGTCAGATGCTACGACTGAACCGCCGTTTGTGTTAAATGTTACGCCATAACTATTCACTGTCCATTTGGCATAGAGCATTGTATCAGCCATGATTACATCTGTGGCAAAGTCCCACTTTGTTGTAAATCCAGCATTCTTATACCAATCTACAAACGTATATCCTGTTTTGATTGGTTCTGTGGGTGCAATCAATTTATCTCCATGAGTAATGGAAAGGTCTGCTATGGAATTACCACCCTTTGTATCAAATCCAACGGTATATTGTTTAGGAATAAGTGTAACGGCTGTGCTTGTTAACTGTGCTAACCCTGGTGCATCAAAAGCCAACTGCGCTCCTGTCACTTTAGCTGCATTCATGGCACCTAAATTAGAAAAGCTGATGATTCCAGCATTTGCTGTAGCCGTTAGGGTCCCAGTCAATGTCCATGCTCCAACATCTTTCTTGGTCACTGTAACGACGTTTGTATTGTCGTTCACACTTACGTTTCCATAGCCATCATAAAGGGTCAATACAGGCTGTTGCCCAAATGCTCCTCCATTAACGGATGGAGGAATAATATCTGTTGTCAACTTCATCACTGTTGCATTTCCTGCTATTGGCGTAATTATTAGCGAATTTGTTGTAGCAGTGTCAACACCTGATACTGCTAATTCAATTGTTTGAGCCAACGCTGCATTCAGTTTTAAGCTTGATGTTGCTTCACCATTTGTGAAATTTAGCGCAACTATCTCACTCATTGAAGTCAATATTTGACCATTAAAGCTACCTATGAACCCATTCGGAGCCTGTTTATAGCCGCTAATTGTCACGTTTTTTATACCATTAAATGTAGTGTCTTTATCACCTAATGCATTCTTGACAGATAGCGTGATGCTATTATCCATACCGACTATTGGTGTTGATGTTGCTACTGTAGCAGTAACCGATTGGGCTGGTTTAGGATTTAATTGTACACTGGCTGTTGCAGTTATTGGATTACCTCCAACACTTGCACTAATTGTCGCCGTACCTACTGTTATTGGGGCAGTTAAGGTCGCTGTATAGGTACCACTATTATGGTCGACTACATTCCCAACCGTTCCTAGTGTTGAGGAAATAGCTACTGCTGCTCCTCCAGCCTTGATCTCATTGTTCTGAGCATCCTTCAATTTCACGGTAATTGTTGCCTGACTTATTCCATCTGCAAAAAGAGAACCAATGTTAACTCCGACTGTACTCTTTTCTGTTGACGGTGAACCTGGAACGAATTGCACGCTGGCTGTTCCTGCTATCGCTTTACCGCCAACAGTTCCACTAATTGTACCAGTGCCAGTAGTTGTCGAGGCAGTTAAAGTTGCTGTATAGGTGCCATTATTATTATCTGTGACAGCACTAACTGTCCCCTGTGTAGATGAAATAGTGACCGACTCTCCACCAGTTGTCATATCAGTCCCCTGAGCATCTTTTAACTTTACCGTCACTATTGCTTGGCTTACTCCATCTGCTACAAGAGTAGAACTACTTACAGATATTTGACTCTCTGCTGGAGATAGCGAATAATCTGGAATCATGTACGTTCTAAATGAAAAATCATAGTCATCAAAAGCAGAACCTCTTGGATAGGGATTACCTGACTTGCCATACCAACCAAAGCCATTAATTCCACCGTTTTCAGTAGAAATTATCATTCGATAACTCATATTCTTTTTCAGATAGGGTTTATTGTTGCTGAAATCAACGGATAACCACCCGCTACTAATATCAGGTCTTGTTGCTGAAGCAATAGGTACGGACATATTTCCTTCGTCGTAAATTTCTATTTTAAGGGCTCCAGGTGAACCCCTATAATCGAATATATTAATGTCAATCTTGCTAAGATACCCCGAATATGCAGGCATAAATGACTGACTTTTTGGAAGTTCGGCATTAACCCAAATATTACCACTTTGTAGCGGTTGTTCCTGATCTACGATAGCTGTTTCCATTGCATCAGCAGCTTTAACACTTTCACTACCAGGTGGTATTAATGAACAAAATGCAAATAATAAAATAATTACGCCCCATTGCTGAAATTTCTTCAAATAATTCATCACAATCCTTTATTCTTCAATATTTGATTTCTTGTTAAAGTATTAAAGTAAAGCTCCCTTCCTATAGAACTCTTGGATTAACTTGTTTCTAGAACCATCCTCACCTGTTATTAATTTTTTCTTATCGTTGAACTTTTTATTTTCAACTGAAAAAACTATACACGATAAAGTTTAAAATTAGGTTAAATTTTTAAAATTTTATGTAATGATTTATGAAAGTAAGGTTTTTTCATAAAAAAACACCTCCACATTGGTTTGTAGGATCATTACCTATTTTCAACGAAAGGCATTTTTGTCTTATATTTAAGTTCATTTCATCTGAACGTTACTAAGTAGTTGGTTATTTACCAATTTTCTAGTCTTCTTTATAGACTTTAAAGTAATTACCTCAAATCCTGTGTAACGAATCTTCCTGGATAAAATTTTAGTTGTTCAGTTAACAGATTTTCCTTTGCGGTCAAATTTAGTGGTTTTATTTTAAAAATAACTGTTTTACTGCCTAAGGATGATTGGTATTTATCAATATGAGTTTTTGATAAAGGCGCTTTATAATAATCTGGTACATATTTATCTAGCATACTTTGCATGGCAGCAGTTGCTTCATCTAAATCAGTGACAAATTCTACTTTACCATTTGCAATAACACTCATGTAGGCTGTATCCGTTTCGGCAGGCGTTGGGTCTACCATAGTGCCATAGTTTTCACTAATTGTAATACATGCATTCGTATTGCTATTCATAATGTTTATTTTCCTTCCTTCATTTGCTCCATGAAAATAAAAAATCCCATCCTTACATACAAAATTTAATGGAATAACATATGGCATGTTATCGTCAACTAGCCCAAGAAAGGCCGTTTGAGCACTTGCTAAAAAATTATTGATTTTTCTTTCATCTGTACAGGATCTATTTGACATTCGAATTGCTGGTTCCATTAGTATTTCATCTCCTTATAAGTAGTCTAAGCGGTTAAAACCAGTCTATAATAAGACTTTTTTTATAAAAAGAGACAGTTTTATGAAAACTAATGGGTACAACTGGGGCTTCCATGTTGGGTTAGAGAAAAGATGCATAAATATTTATCCATAAATACCATAAGCAAATCAATTTAATCATTAATAGTATATTTCATATTTATGTAAATAATTTTCAATATTATTATGTTCTGGTTGCACATAGTCAATTCTTATTATCTTCTCTGTTTTTAGGTTGGTCTATGCTATTAAAATAGAAATAAGGTATTTTTTTGTATAAATGTTAACATTCCTCAGTATTTAACATCTATTAGGATTGCTAGGATATATATAACTCGAGTGTTTAGCTATAGCAAAACTATTAATAAATTGGAGGAGATTTTTTCTATGCAAACTACAATTGATATTGATCTTAAATTAAAACAGGGGTTCTGTTCTTTGTTTCCAGATTATGCGACAAAACTAGAGAAGGCTACATCACAGGAGGAAATTAATCAACTCCAAGCAGCATTCATTGAAGAAAGAAAGCTGGAGTTAGCAAAGGTTTTAGGGAAGGATATCTTGGAGCTGAATGCAAGCGATTATACAGCACCATTTCCTTTGAAAAAAGAGACGTATGAGATTCTTGTTAATGCTACTGGAGATACGATTAAAAAGCAGCTTCATGTCATTATTGATGGTCTTGAGCGATTAAAAGGAATGGAAAATGATGAGGCGGGCCTTGTAACTGCACAAATGCTTCTTTCTGGTGTATTAGGAATTGGGTTATTATCTACATCAACAGTTGTGGCAAAATTGGCTGTAGGTGCGGTAGAAGCTGTTGCTGCATTAGCCGGTGTTACGGCTGCAACAGTAGGAATAGTTGTTGCGGTTGTAGCCCTTGTTATTGTATCTATCCTAATCCCAATTATCTACTTCATGGAAAAACCTGCAAATGCAATTGTATTGTTAATAAATGAATTAGACAAGCCACTCGTATTTGAACAAGACCATAATGTGCGTGGTGTACCAGCACTTATGACAGAAACGATACCAGAGGGCATTGAGATTCCTGGGATAGCGAAATATCCTGTTGGTGGATTAATAGCATCCCAAAAAGCAGAAAAATCTTTATATGGAACACAATACGGTTTTACGATGCGATATGGCAGTACAGATACTAAATTATCTTTTGGTGTAGAATGTCCTTTAACATCTCTTTATCATTATAATAATTGTTATTGTGCTATAGATGAAAGTGCCAAAAAAGCCGCTGAAACTACTACAAAGAAAAATAAGCAATTGTGGGAAACTGAAAAAGATGGCATCAAATTAAGTATCCGTTGTAACTCAGGTAGTGGCTCCATTGCCTATTATGTAGCACGCGCATATAAAGCATAGCATGCAGAAGAATCCCTAACAAACTCTTTAAAACAGATCTGTTGTTAGGGATCTTTTTTATATCTAATCATAAGATACAGGAAAGAGTTAGCTAGATGGTACGACCTTTGTAGATAAAGAACCTCTTGTTTTTTTAAACCATTAGTAAAATAGTAAATAAACGAGTCCAATTTCAATTGCATCTCCACCATAATACATTATCATTGCTCCAAGTTCTGCCTGTTCGGAAGATACATGATTAGGAGGATGAGCATAAATATATTTGGATAATATTGAATGAGCTGTTAATGCTACTAATAAAACGATGGAACGGAAGATATAAGATTGCTGATGAGAAGTTGGATCGATATAGATAAAAGCAATGGTAAATAAATAACCAGCTAGAAAAATATGAACGTGGATCAAAATAAATAAAATTGAGTTTTCATGCATCATGTTAAAGAGCGGTGTAGTATTGAATTGAATTAAAGAATAAATTAGACGCTTCTTAAAACGATGGACGCACTTTTCCACCCTTATGACAGTGGTCCCCTTTGGAATGATTAAGAATCAGGAAGAAATATCGATTTATTTTAAACGCTCCCCTTCTGAAATAACTTATATTCTTTACTTATGGACTTTTTCTTTTTTTAAAATAAACAAAAAAGTGTCGGATAATCTGTTTTTTCTGAACCAGTTTGACCTACTATTATTATCCTTTTAAATATCTATTTCGCCTATAAATTCATCCTTTCAAGGATATCAGTTAACAATATTACCATAAATTATTAACATCTATTTAATTATGACTTTACAACCTTCCTTTAAACTTACCATTGAACTCATCTAAAGGAGGAAAATCATGAAATATTCTAAAAAATGGACTTCTTGGCTTTTAGCAAGTGCTCTTACCTTATCAACAGTTAGTATCGCTACACCACAAGTACAGGCAGAAGAAGTAAAAAAACCAACAAATGTTATTATGCTTGTGATGGATGGTAGTAGTAATAATGCTATTACTCTTTCGCGTTGGTATAAGGGAGAAAGCTTGGCAATAGATGAAATTTTAACAGGTGCCATGCGTACGTACTCTGCTGAGTCAGCTATCACAGATTCCGCTCCTGCAGCTACAGCTTTAGCAACTGGACATAAGTCAAATGATAAATTTATTGGTGTATTGCCATCTGTTGTTAATTCACCTGGATTAGAGCAAGTTGCCAAAGAGGATGCATTTAGACCAGTGGCGAATGTTTTGGAAGGCGCTAAACAGCAAGGTAAGGCCACAGGATTAATTTCTACCTCCGAAATCCAGCATGCTACACCAGCAGGCTTCTCAGCTCATGTTAATAATAGAAGCCAATATGGTGATATCGCTGAACAGCAAGTCTACCAAAATATTGATGTTGTGTTAGGTGGTGGCTTAGAATCTTTATCACCTGGAGCAACAAAAAATGCGCGTAAAGATGGCGAGGATTTATTGAATGTCCTTAAGGAAAAAAATTATGCACTTGTCAAAACGCGGGATGAACTACTGAACAGTCAAGCATCAAAAATTTGGGGTAGCTTTGCGCCAAGTGCCCTTGCCTACGATTTTGATCGTGCCAAAACAAGAGCATCTGAGCCAACGCTTGCTGAAATGACAGAAAAAGCGATTAATACGCTGAAAAAGGATGAGGATGGCTTCTTCTTATTTGTAGAAGGAAGTAAGGTGGACTGGGCAGCTCACGCAAACGATACTATTGGGATCATTAGTGATATTTTATCGTTTGATGATGCAGTGAAAGAAGCAATTGATTTTGCGAAAGAGGATGGAAATACATTGGTGGTTGCCGTTACAGACCATGGCAATAGCGGTATTACAATGGGGAATATCAATACAACAAGTACTTATTCAAGCATTCCTGTTTCTGCCTACATTGATCCTTTAAAGAAAGCTACAATGACGATTGAAGGTGCATTAGGGCAATTAAAAGAAGATCAATCAAACTTAGCAGAAGTTGCTGCACTTTATGGACTGGATAATTTAACAGAGGAAGAGCTTACTACATTAAAATCTGCTAAAGACTTAGGCAGTGAAATGGTCAAAATGCTTGCAAATCGTGCCAATATTGGCTATACAACCGGTGGACATACTGGTGAGGATGTATTCTTATACTCCTTTGGCCCCTCTAAAATAACTGGCCTTGTCGAAAATACTGATTTAGCGCATGCAATGGCAAAGTTTATGGGCTTTGAGTTAGATAAGCTAACAGAGGAATTATATATACCTGCAACAAAAGCATTTACAGAAAAAGGCTTCACAACAAAAGTTGATGTAGCAGATAAAGAAAATCCTACGTTTATTGCCCAAAAAGCTGATGTTACCATTACCATTCCAGTAAACAAAAATAGTATAGTGTATAAAGACGCTTCAATGAATACGTCTAAAACATATACATTTGATACAATCAATGTTTATAACGGTACAGAATTTTATGTTTCAAAAAAGGTTTTAGATACAATTAAATAATATGGAATATGACATCATAAGCTAGATTTTCAGCTTATGATGTCTTTTTTTACTTGTGGAATGACTGCAATTTTGTAGTTATCTCACTTAAGGCATTTATTGACTCTATTTGCTTATAGATACATTTTTTGTTCTAATTTCAACTGCACTTCTTGTTGGTTTATTTTTAAATTTGTAACTTTCTTTACTTTTACATAATAAACAATATAACAGCCGATAAAGAATGCTCCTCCACAATATAAAGCTAATCGTTGAGATGGATCAAATGCCAAGCTTGCCATGACAATACAGTTTGCTGCTAAACCTAAAATTGGGACGAGTGGATAAAGTGGGGCTTTGAATTTTAAATCCTCCACTTTTCCACCTTGACGTATATAGGATCTTCTAAATGCAATTTGGGAAGCAGTAATGGCAATCCAACCAATCTGTGCGCCTAAGCCTGCTAGGGAAAGAAGCCATACAAATACTGTTTTTGCAGCGAATACGCTTGATAGCAATGACAAACCAGCCACAGCAAGTGTAATCAGTAATGCATTCATAGGAATCCCTCTTTTATTCACCTTTCCTAAAATGGGACTTGCCATCTTTTCGACAGAAAGGGAGAATAGCATACGTGTTGCTGCATAAAGTCCAGAGTTAGCAACAGATAATAATGCTGTTAGAATAACAAAATTCATGATATCTGCTGCATATGGAATTCCTATACTATCTAGCACAACAACAAATGGACTTTCAACAACACCTGCTTTTTCCATAGGTATCATACCTGCAAGTATAACGACAGATAATACGAAGAAGAAAAGTGTCCGCCAAACTGTTTGTTTAATCGATTTAGGGATTGTCTTTTCAGGATTTTCACTCTCCCCCGCAGCAATACCAATTAATTCAGTACCCTGGAATGAAAAATTCACAGTAATCATGGTAATTAGTAAGGCTGATACACCATTTGGAAAAAGACCTCCCTCATAAAAATGAGAAAGCAATGGTGCAGCTGTTCCATCTTTCATATCGATCAGGCCGAACATAGCCGCCCCACCAACCGCAAGAAACATAATGATCGCCAGTATTTTAATGCTTGAGAAGACAAATTCTGCTTCACCAAACGCTTTTGCTGATAAACCATTCAAGACAAAGAGCAGTGCGGCAAATAACAGGCACCACATCCATACTGGTGATTCTGGGAACCACCTCTGCATAAGTTGTCCAGCCCCTAAAAATTCGAGTGCAACAGTTACTGCCCAGCCTAACCAGTACAACCAACCTACAGCAAAACCAGTTGCAGGACCTATAAATTTCGTCGTGTATGTTTGGAATGAACCTGATACTGGCATAGCAACAGACAATTCGCCTAAACATAGCATTGTTAAATACATGACAATTCCGCCTACTAAATAAGAAAGTATGGCACCAGTTGGTCCAGCTTGATTAATTGTGTAGCCTGACCCAAGAAAGAAACCAGTTCCAATACATCCTCCTAGTGAGATCATAAATAAATGTCTTGCTTTCATACTTCTCTTTAATTCATATTGTTCTGCTGCCATAAAAAACTCCTTACGCAAATTATCTTGTAAGCACTTTCTTTTTTAAGTGTAATATGATAACTATTAGAAATTTTAGTAATAGATAGGCTATCAATTTAATATATTTTATGAACTGTCAATATTCTGACAAAATAAATGCTAGTGATTAGCTAGAGCGATTGCCTTTTCTATTGTAAACTTAATCTAGGGAGAGCTATTTTCTTTCATTTGGTTGTGGCGACCTCATATTTTAAGAAAAGTTCTTCCTTTCTAAGATAATTTATTGTCCTTATCCATGACTTAAAGTAATGTATCGCCGAATAAAGAGCTGATTAAAGCTACAGCAGCGATAGCCGTTTTATTATATTTATCTAATACTGGGTTTGTTTCTACAAACTCTACTGAGGTAATGATATTTGCCTCTGATAGCATTTCCATAGCTAAATGGCTTTCACGATAACTAATACCACCTGCAACTGGTGTCCCAACACCTGGTGCATCGTTTGGATCAAGTCCATCTAAATCTAGAGATAAATGGACGCCGTCTGTACGTTCCTTTAAATATTCAATCGTTTCTGACATAACGGTTGTCATACCTAATCGATCGATCTCATGCATGGTATATACTTTTATACCTTGTTCTTTAATAAGCTGCTTTTCTCCTGGATCTAAGTCCCGTGCACCAATAATCACAACATTTTCAGGCTTTACTTTTGGAGCATAACCTCCAATATTAGTGAGTGCAGGATGACCAAGACCTAAGCTTACAGCCAAAGACATTCCATGTATATTGCCCGAAGGAGAGGTTTCACCTGTGTTTAGATCGCCATGGGCATCGTACCAAATGACACCTAAATTTTCATAATGCTTTGCAACACCCGCTAATGTTCCAATAGCAATACTATGATCCCCTCCTAAAACTAACGGAAAGCGGTTTGAGGAAATAACATGATCTACTTTTTGACCAAGCTTGTCATTAGCATCGGCTACAGTTTTTAAATTTTTTAAGTTTGTCGTTATTTCTGTTTCTTCATTTTCATTTACTATTTTGATATTCAAATCCCCTTCGTCATAAACCGAATAGCCAAGGCCCTCAAGTCTGTCTGTTAACCCAGCATATCTAATAGCACTTGGTCCCATGTCAACCCCTCTTCTAGTTTGACCAAAATCCATAGGCACCCCAATAATTGTAACTTCTTTGCTCATGATGTTTTCTCCTCTCGATTAATTACTTTCACAGTATAAAGAAAATGAAAAATTGACTCAACCCAACATTATTTTAAATTTTTATACAGTTTGGATTATTAAAAACATAGATTCTTTCTTGTATAAAAAAATGCATAAACACTATTATAGTGCATAACAATACGTTATTTTCCAATTAAACTTAATTTTTTTGTCAGAAATTTCAAAACTAAAAAATAAATACTATTCTATTTTTGGCTCTTCACCAAAACATGTGCTTGACTAAGAGCCATACTGAATCCATTCGGCATTGCATTCTAGTAAAATTGTCTCTTTATAGTGCT
>NZ_JBNNMG010000097.1:0-14627 GCF_050272555.1 Lysinibacillus sp. NPDC047702
TATAGAAGAATCTGTTTAAAAAAACAAATAGAATCATAAAAATGCCACAAAAAATTTGTGGCATTTTCATTGACATAATCTTATTTCAACACTATTAAAATCCCCTATAGCTTAGACTATAGGGGATTTTAATATCATGTAAAACGATCTACTAATTCGTGCATACGTTCTGCTTCTGTGTGGAGCTCCACTGAGGAATGCATAATAGATGTGACCGCTGATTTCTGTTCATCAATGGAAGCATTGATTTGCTCAGTAGCCGCTGCGGATTCAGTAGCCACACTTGCTATTTCATTAATAGCATTAATGACAATTAAACGGTTTTCTGCCATTTCACTCATACCCTGATCAAGGGATACAAGATGTGCTGTAATGCCATGGATGGAATCAGCTAACAATGTAAATGCATTTTTTACTTCGCTTATTGATGAGACCTGTCCCTGTGAAAGCTGAAGTGTGTGCATCATCTTAGAGTCTGAACTAGCAGTATCGATTTCGATACGTTTTAATAAATTCCTAACACGATTAGTAGCCTCATTTGTATCCTCGGATAAATTGCGAACTTCTTCTGCTACCACTGCAAAACCTTTTCCATGTTCACCTGCTCGTGCTGCTTCTATACTCGCATTTAAGGCTAAAAGATTTGTCTGTTCAGAGATGGAGGTAATCGTTTGTACAACATTATGAATTTCTTCCATTTGTCCTGTTAAACTTGAGAAGTTTGATCGCAATTCTTCAATGACTTGTGTAAATTCATGAGAATTTTGCTGTAATACTTCTACCTTTTGTCTGCCATTTTCCTGTGAGTTATTTATGTTATTCATATCCTCAGTAATTTCAGCATATTTTTCAGTTGCATTTGAAATAAGAGAAGACAATTTTTCAACCTTGCTTATGGCCATTTCAGCCTCTTCCGCTTGAATGACAGCTCCATTAGATATTTCAGTAATAGCCTGGTGGATTTCATCTGCAGAAGCAGTTGTTTCTTCTGTAATGGCGCTAAGCATTTCTGAGGAAATCCTCATTTTACCTGCACTGTCTTTCGTGTTATCAACCATTTCATTTAAGCTATATTTCATATTATTCACATTGCTAGCGAGAATCCCTAATTCATCCTGTGTAGTTATAGGAATATCCTCGCCTGTTAATTTTCCTTTAGCAATATCAGATGTCATCACCATAATTCGGCGTATGTATGAAGTCATTCTACCAGAGAAGAACCAATATAGGGCAACACCGATGATTGTTGCAAAGATAGTCATAACAACTGTGTAGTAAAGGACATTTTTAGTACCTGCATTAAAATCCATTTCATAAGTACCGGCAGCAATAATCCATCCCCAATGCTTGTCTGTCGCTACATAAGTAATTTTAGGAGCAACAATATCAGGGTTTGATGGCAATGCCCAGTCATAACGAACATACCCTCCACCTGCCTCAGCCTCATCAATCATTTCACGTACAAAATAACGACCATCTGTTGTTTGTAAATCTGAGATATTTTGTCCTTCGAGGGATGGGTGACTTTCTACTGTTCCATCAGCTTTAAAGGCATAAAAATAGAAATTTTCACCGTATTTAATAGGGTTATCAATAGATCTTTTATTATCTTCTGTTTTCTTGCCGACTATTTGTGTCCTAGCATGCTCCTGAGCTTCGTCTAATGTTAACGTCCCTTGTTGAACCTGCTCATCTAATTGAGCTATTAATTCGAGTATTCCCAATGTCCCATTCTTTAGACTTTGTCTACCTACCTCATCAATTTCACTTTTTGCCACAAAATAATTTACCATACCAACTAAAGTTGTAGGAATCAAAATGACGATAATGGCTAATGTGACAAGTTTGTTACGGACTGACTTCATCATAGGCACAACCTCCGTTCCTGTCTACTTATACAAAGCATTACTAATCCTTAATGTAATTATAATACAAAGGATTTCAATAAAATAGAAAATTCCAAAAATTAAACGATGATATTTCAAAATAAGGGCAATATTATATTCTTTTATGATGAATAGGGGATTGTAGCTTCTAATAGGATAGATTACAGTAAAAGCTTGAGCACTTGCTAAGCGTGAGATAAAAGTGCTTGGATAACCCTAAGAACTGCTTAGAAGAGGGTCATGAATGCTCAGGACTCTTGAAAAATCGCTCAGGTGAGGAGTGAACCAGCTCGGGTCCGCATGAGAATCGCTCAGGTGAGGAGTGAACTTGCTCAGCTCCCCAGAAAAAATGCTCTGGTATCCTCCATTATTGCTCAGGCAATAATGGGAATCCAGCATAGCTAAGAGGCACTATATAACGAAAACCCAAACAAGAACGAACACTCTTGTTTGGGTTTTTAGCAATATTAATATACTTTATCGCCGTTAAAAATTGAGTTTTTTACAATAACATAATCTACATTTCGAATAGCATCTAACTTGTTGCCACCTGCATAGGAAATAGAGGATTGAAGATCTTGCTGCATTTCAATTAATGTATCCTTGATACTACCCTTGTGTTCAACGTACATTTTTTTGCCCTCTACATTTTTGCGTTCGCCTTTTTGAAATTCGGATGCAGAACCGAAGTATTCTTTGACAATTTTACCGTCAATTTCGATTGTTTCACCAGGTGACTCTTCATGCCCAGCAAATAATGATCCAATCATAACCATAGATGCGCCAAAGCGAACTGATTTTGCAATATCCCCATGTGTGCGGATTCCTCCATCTGCAATAATTGGCTTTGTAGCAGCTTTCGCGCACCAGCGTAATGCAGCTAACTGCCAGCCACCTGTACCAAAGCCTGTTTTAATTTTAGTAATACATACTTTACCAGGCCCTATACCAACTTTCGTAGCATCTGCACCAGCATTTTCTAATTCACGTACAGCTTCAGGTGTACCCACATTACCAGCAATGACAAAACTATTAGGTAAGTATTTTTTGATGTGTTGAATCATACGAATGACAGCATTAGAATGACCATGAGCAATGTCAATTGTAATAAAATCGGGAACTAGGCTAACAGTAGCTAACTCTTCTATAAATGAATATTCTTCATCTTTTACTCCAACACTAATGGATGCGATGAGTCCGCGTGTTTGCATATCTTTAATAAAATCAGCGCGAGTTTCAGGGTTGAAACGATGCATGATATAAAAGTAACCGTTTTCAGCAAGCTTCACAGCAAGGCTTTCGTCGATAATTGTTTGCATGTTTGCCGGAACAACAGGAAGTTTGAATGTATGTCCACCTAAAGTAACCGATGTATCACACTCAGAACGACTTTCTACAATACATTTTGCGGGAATTAATTGAATATCCTCATAGTCAAATACGTTATCCATTATATACACTCCTAAAATACGAATATTTTTAAAGAATTATTTTAAATTGTTCGCCATTTGGTAATTTACATGATTTTTAAGTAAATGTCAAAGCTTTTATCTTAATAAATAGAAAAACAGTGGAATAAGTAGAGGAAGCAAAGCTATTTTGGATATAGTATGAAATAAAATATGGGTCAAAATGCAGTATTGATGTTCTATAAAGAAGCAATTTTATTTAAAATTTGTCATAGCATTTGGTACCCATGTACAATAGAATTGTTTCAGAAAATGACAAAGGAGTGTTGGAGATGGCAGTAGAAGTGTATTTAATTTTTAATGGAAATTGTCGGGAGGCTGTATCGTTTTATGAGAAGGCTTTTAATACAGACAAGCCTGAAATTATGACCTTTGGAGATTCACCGCAAGATCCGAATTATCAATTACCAGAGGAAGCAAAAGATCTTGTCATGCATACACGACTTTCGATCTTTGATAGTACAGTAATGTTCTCAGATACATTCCCAGGATCACCATTCACAAAAGGAAACAATGTTACATTGGCTATTGTTTCAGGTGATGAAGAGAAGATGCGTAAAGCATTTGATAATCTGAAGGATGGTGGCAAGGTAAGTATGGAGCTACAAGAAACTTTCTGGAGTAAGTGTTATGGCTCACTTATAGATAAATTTGGAATTGAATGGCAATTTAGTCATGAGGAAAATAAATAGTGATAAAATTGGGAAGGGGTTTTCATAATTCCCTTTTAGCGTAAAATCACATGAAATTGAAAAGGCAGAAACGTTGATTGAAAAACGTTTCTGTCTTTCGTTTTTATTCGTTTTTGGTTAAAAGCCCCTATTTATTAATATTTAAATTCGTTGACAAAGCCTTGAAGCTCATCAGCCATATCGAGAAGTGCTTTTGCAGCGAAGGCGATGTCCTGCATGGAGGATAGTGTTTGTTCAGTAGAGGCAGCGACTTCCTCAGACGCGGCTGCATTTAGCTTAGCATGATCAGAAAGCTCAATTGCTGTAGCAGAAACTTCTTCGACTACTGCAGACATTTGCTGCGTAGATGCAGAGATATCCTCCATTTTTGGTGCAATACTTCTTAGACTCGCGATAATACTTTCAAATTTGTTACTCGTGTCTTCTGAAAGCTTTAGACCATCTTGAACATCTGCGGTTGCCTTCGTCATGGTTTGAACAGAGTTAGCTGTGTCCTGTTGAATACCAGTAATTAGTGTAGATATTTGCTCTGCTGATTGATGGGATTGTTCCGCTAATTTTCGAACTTCATCGGCAACTACTGCAAAGCCTTTCCCGTGTTCTCCTGCACGTGCTGCCTCAATAGCTGCGTTCAATGCAAGTAAGTTGGTTTGATCTGAAATTGCACTAATAATTTCAATAATAGAGCCAATTTCCTTTGTTCGATCATAGAGTGTTTTAATCATGGAATCTGATTGGGCAACAGATTCATGTATAGAAATCATTTGGTTAACCGTTTGGTGTACCGATTGACCACCTTCTTCAGCCAAATTGATTGCATGGCTAGAAAGGTCTAAAACCTGCATAGAGCTATCAGCAACCTCAACAACTCCCTTAGCTATTTCCTCAATAGAAATTGCATTTTGATCAATACTCGTTGTTTGTTTTTCTGTACTAATAGCCACTTGCTGCATCGCTTCCGTCACCTGCTCTGAGGCAGCAATATTTTGCTCCGCATTGGCAGATAAATCTTGTGCTGATTTTTGAACATGCTCCGCACTTTGATTGACATTGCGAATTAATTTTTTTAAGTTTACCTTCATGGATATGAAGGCTTCACCTAATTGACCAATCTCGTCCTTAGAGTGGACTTCAATGTACTCAGTTAAATCGCCATCACTAATTTTTAATGCACTATTTTGAAGGAGTTTAAGCGGCTGAACAATTGATTTGATCATGTAAAGCATAAAAATTAGACCTATAATAATTGAAAAGAGAGTAATCACTAAAATAGTTTTAAAAGTCGAAGAAGCTGCATTTGTAGCCTCTGCCGTAAACATTGTGCCAATGACCTTCCAGCCAGTCAGTTCATTTGTAATAAATTGCAAGTAACGGTCATTTTCGATAATTGTACCTTTCTCTTGCTCATAAACCTTCGAAATATAGCTTTCTGTTGCTTCAGAACCGCTCTCTTTATCTCGTTGAGAGACATATAGCTTATCCTTATCTATTAGGGAAGCGAATCCAGTTTCCCCGATACTAGCTTCTTCTGTAATAGCACCTAGCACAGAGATATTAAAATCTAAGGCAATTACCCCAGAACCATCTGGCAGAGTCTGCATTACTGAAACAACCATGTTATTTGTTGATTTTGATATATAGGGTGAAGTAATAGTAACTTGTCCTTTGTTAGCAACGGCTTCTTTATACCAAGGTCGTTCACGTGGATCATAATCACTTTCATACTCGTGGACAGGCTCATCAATTATTCTGCCATCTGCAGTACCTATATAAAGCAATTCAACCTCTGGGTGTGTATTTATATATTCTTGGAAAAGACCTTTTAATTCATTGTTTTTCTCTCCGGATAAATAAGTCTGATCCACTTTTTTTGCAAAGTATTCGATATCCGATACTTTAGGAGCAAACGTATTTGTAATATTCGTATTGAGCATGCGTACACTTTCTGTTGCACTTGCTTGTTGCTCCTTGAGAATTTGGCTTTTTGTACTTTTGAAGGAGGTGTATCCGATTAATAAAGTTGGAACAAGAAGAATGGCTAAAAATGCAAATATTAGTTTTTTTCGTAAGCTGATACGTTTCATAGGTATATTCCCCCTTATGACATTATTAATATATGAATAAATTGAACTACCGAAGATAAAATGCTATTTGTCTTATTTTATCAGAAAAACATAAAATTGTATGTAATATAATGGAATTTACTAATTTATTTCCACTACTAAACCGCTTTATCATAGTTCAAATGTTTTAATCTGATTCTAAAAGTAAAATGAGTTTAAATCAATACAATTATCTAAAGTGTCAGAAAATTGGAATCTTAGTTTTGGTGTGGATAATTTTTAGCTATACCAAAATTAAAAAACCGAGCTCAATCGTATGTTGAGCTCAGATTTATGAATCATTAATATTTAAAACGACGTACATAGCCCTGTAACTCATCAGCCATATCAAGTAGTGTTTTAGCAGCAGAAGCCATATCTTGCATTGAGGATAATGTTTGCTCTGTAGATGCAGCCACTTCTTCAGATGCAGCAGCATTTAATTTAGCGTGATCTGTTAGCTCAATAGCTGTTGCAGAGACTTCTTCAACCACTGCGGACATTTCCTGTGCAGAGGCAGATATATCCTCCATCTTTGGAGCCATTTCCCGCAAGCTGGCAATAATATTTGCAAACTTTTTACTTGAGTCATCTGTAAGCTGTAAGCCATCTTGCACATCAGTAGAAGCCATTATCATTGTTTGTACAGATTTAGCAGTCTCTTGCTGAATACCTGTAATTAGCTCAGAAATTTGTTTTGCTGAATGCTGTGATTGTTCTGCTAATTTTCGAACTTCATCTGCAACTACGGCAAACCCTTTTCCATGTTCTCCTGCTCGGGCAGCCTCGATAGCAGCGTTTAAGGCAAGAAGATTTGTTTGATCGGAAATCGCACTAATAATTTCTAATATAGAGCCAATTTCTTTTGTTCGGTCATAAAGTGATTTTATCATCCTATCTGATAGCGTTACTGATTCATGAATGGAATGCATTTGCTGAACTGTTTGCTCTACAGCATGACCGCCTTCCTCTGCCAATTGAATGGCATAGCTAGAGAGATCTGATACTTGCATAGAGCTATCAGCGACCTCAACCACTCCCTTAGCAATTTCCTCCACTGATATTGCGTTCTGGTCAATTCCTGTTGTTTGTCTTTCTGTACTGATGGCCACTTGCTGCATCGCTTCTGTCACCTGCTCAGAAGTAGCAATATTTTGCTCTGCATTGGCCGATAAACCCTGTGCAGAAGCTTGTACATGCTGAGAGCTTTGATCGACATTGCGTATTAAAGATTTTAAACTCACCTTCATAGAGACAAAGGCTTCTCCAAGTTGTCCAATCTCATCTTTAGAATGAATATCAATAAACTCAGTTAAATCACCTTCACTAATCTTTACAGCACTTTGTTTTAGTCGATTAATCGGATAAACTATGGACTTTATCATATAAAGCATAAAGATAATACCAATAATTATTGAAACAGCAATGATTACTAAATTCAAATTAAAGGTTGAAGCGGCAGCCTTAGAGGCCTCAGCAGTAAACATGGTACCAACAATTTTCCACCCTGTTAGCTTATTAGTAACAAATTGTAGTTGTTTGTTTGATTCTATAACTGTTCCATGATCTTGCTCGTATATTTTTTTGATATAGCTTTCAGTTGCCTCAGAGCCACTTTCTTTCTCTTGGTCGGCGATATATATTTTATGGCTGTCTAAAAGGGAAGCAAAACCAGTTTCCCCAATGCGTATATCATTTGTAATAGTACTGAGGGTAGAAATGTTTAAATCTAATGCCATGACGCCAGAGCTGTCTGGTAAAGCTTGTGTAATAGTTATGACAGTTTCGCCTGTAGCCTGGGAAATATATGGTGCAGTGATGGACACTTGGTTTTTATTTTCTAGCGAATGCTTGTACCATGATCTCGTACGTGGATCAAAATCGTCCGGATATACTTGCATAGGTTCATCTAATAACCTACCATCTGCAGTTCCTAGATAAATGAGCTCTACCTCAGGATGCATATTGATATATTCCTGAAAAAGCGATTTTAGTTCTGGTACTTTATCTTCTTGTATATAGGATTGATGCAGCTTATTGGAGAAGTATTGGATATCTTTTATTTTTGGATCAATGGTGTTTGTAATATTTGTATTAAGCATGCGTACACTCTCGGCTGTGCTTGCTTGTTGTTCTTTTAAAATCTGTTGTTCGGCACTCTGGTATGAAATAATGCCAATTAATAGTGTTGGGACGAGAAGCATTGCTAAAAATGAAAAAATGAGCTTTTTCCTTATACTTAGTTGTTTCACTTAAATTATCCTCACTTATATTATAGTTGTATACTTTTCCGCAATAGGTAAAGAATAGATTAACTAGACTATTTTATCAAAAATAAATGAAAAGTTAAGCGTTTTGTCCTAAATGCTTTTTTATTAGAATGTTTACAGTAATATTACTCATGGGTGAACATAGAAAGTTTACAGTTGTTGTATACTAATGTTCAAAAGAGGAGGGAATTGTTCATGATTAAACATATTGGACAAGTCATGTTGTATGTAAATGACCAGGATGCAGCCGTTAAGTTTTGGACAGAAAAAATCGGCTTTGTGGTAGTTGATGAACGAGAAGAGGAAGGAACACGAACAATTGAAATTGCTCCAACGAAAGACGTTCAAACGACTTTCGTTCTCCACAACAAGGAAATTATTGCTAAAATGCAGCCTGAATTAAATTTAGGGACTCCTTCGATTATGTTTTACGCTGATCATATAGAAAATCTATATCAGGATTTTCAGGAAAAGGGCGTTAAAGTAGGGGATTTAGTAATGTTGCCAATGGGGAGAGTATTTAATTTTGCTGATCACGAAGATAATTATTTCGCATTAGTTGAAAAATAAATTACGGTTGCGGCTACTATCTCTAAAACGAGAATTTTTTGAGTAAATTCTCGTTTTAAGTTATAGTAGAAAATTTATTTTAAGTCCTCACCAAAAATCGATACCGTTTGGCGATCCACTATAAATTTCTTGCCATCCCATTTGAGTATATTCTCTACATAGCCTAATCCATCAGCATGATATCTACCTGCGATAGCCTGATATGCCAAAACTTCGTATATTCCATCACGTTCATAATCCACGGGATACAACCCGCCAATTGGATCGACCCATCCCTCAATTGGTTGCTTTAGTGTGCCATCTTTATTATAAATCTCTGCTAAATACTCAGGTCCCTTGTACTGTAAATCGATAATATACTGCTTTTTAGGATCCGCGCTACGAACAGCCACTTTGTACTGATCTTGATAATTGACTGTATATTTATTAGTAAAAGATTCGGTATCAAAAATAGAGCGAATTTGCCCGTTTATTGAGGCAAAGATTTCACCATTGATAATACCTCCACTGCCTCCAGTGTCAGAAATAGCTAGAATATCATCATGATGATTACCAGTGAAATCACCTAGAAATATAGTTGGATTATAGCCAATATTTTGTTTTAGCATTACTTTTTCAAATTTTTGTGTTTGCCCGTAATATATACCCAAAGTTAGATTTCTCCACAAGGGGCTATCTGGGGTTTTAGTTCCTATTAAAAGAACTGTTTCTAAATTGCCATCTCCATTAATATCGCCAAATTTTGTTTGAATAACTTCAGGAATTACATGTGTCATGGCGATATTACCTAAAGATGGATTCATATTATTCGTCATACATACACCTCTTTCTATCATCTAGCATATGTTGTAAAAAAAGCTTGGTGAATAAAAATTAGCAGAAGAAAGCCAATAAAGCTTACAAAAAAACTTGTATTTAACCCATTGACATTTTTCAGTGTGAAAAGTATTATAAATGTCAACGAATCAGAAAATTCAGTACCGATATAAATCTCGCTACTAAAAAGTGGTTAGAGATTTTTTTAAAAAGTTAATTCTTAGTAAATATATATGTTTTATATAATTTGGGAAGAAGGAGATTTTCTTGAAGGATTTATTTATTAAAACAGCACAACAAAAGTATTGGCTAGATCAATTGGCATCTATTGCGGAGCCGATCAAAGCAGAGGCTAAAGAGGTTGATGAACAATCTCGCTTTCCATTCGAAGCACATAGATTACTTCTGCAAATTGGTTACCCGAGACTAACTTTACCGAAGGAATTTGGCGGTGAGGGTTTATCAGTTTATGATATGGTACTCATTCAAGAAACGCTAGCAAGCTATGATGAAAATGCTTCCCTCTCATTAGGTTGGACACTTGGTGTTGTAGGTGAAATATATGAGACAAAATTATGGGCGGATGATGCACTACATTTATTTGCACCAGAAATAAAAAATGGTGCGATTATCAATCGAGCTGTTAGTGAAGCAGCAACTGGGAGTCCAACACGTGGAGGGCGACCTGGGACAAATGCTATTTCAACAGAACAAGGATGGCTTTTGAATGGGCGTAAAATTTTTACAACAGCCTCTCCAGTGCTCGATTATTTCTTAACATCAGCATGGATTGAGGAAAAAAATCAAGTTGGTTTCTTCTTGATTCATAAAGATGTGGAAGGGCTCTCCATTGAAGAAAACTGGGAGATGTCTGCAATGCGAGGTACAAGTAGTCATGATTTAGTACTAACTGATGTAGTTGTTCCTAGTAATTACTTAGTAGAATTACCTAGTCATCCTAGTGGTGGCAAAATAAATGGGTGGATTCTACATATTCCAGCAACTTATCTAGGGATTGCACAGGCGGCGCGTGACTATGCACTGCATTTTGCCAATCATCATCAACCGAATAGCCTGAATGCCCCAATCAGTACTTTACCCAATGTCCAGCAGCTTCTAGGTGATATTGAATTAAAGCTACATCAGGCACGCTATGTACTATACGGCATAGCTGAGGCTTATGATGACCCAGCAAGACGTGAATTTTTAACAAACGAAATGGCTGTTGCTAAGCATACCGTAACAAATTTGGCGATTGATATTGTAGATAAAGCAATGCGAGTTGTGGGTGCAAAAAGCTTACAGCTAACAAATCCATTGCAACGCTATTATCGAAACGTTCGTGCTGGTCTGCATAATCCTCCAATGGATGATATGACTATTATTAAGCTTGCTACGGCTGCAATTGAACAGCAAAAATCGAAAGAAAATTAATGATAAAATCATTGAGCATAAGGAGAAATGACATATGTTTAAACAAAAGAACAAGATTTTTAAATTCGCGGCAATAGGATTGGCTTCACTTGCTATTTTAGCAGGCTGTAATTCTGAGGAATCATCAGATAAAGGATCGGATGATGATAGCGCAAAAGTACGTACAGTAAAGGTCGCTTTTGATCAGGCTACTAAGCCAATTAGTTATATAGATGATAAAGGGAATCCAACAGGCTACGATGTTGAAGTGATGAAGCTAGTGGATGAATTATTACCTGAATATAAGTTTGAATATGTAGGAACAACAAGCGATGATTTACTGATTGGTGTAGAGCAAGGGAAATATCAAGTAGGGGTTAAAAATGCATTCTTTACCCAGGAACGTACAGAAAAGTTTATTTTCCCGAAAGAATTTTTAGGATTAAGTAGTGCTGGTTTAGTATTACGAAAAGAAGATGAAGGTATAAAAACATTAGAAGATTTCGCGAATAAGGGTTATTCATTAGCACCGATTGCTGCGAATAATGCCCAGTATACGATTATTGATGAGTACAACACGGCTCATCCTGACAATCAAGTAAAATTACAGGCTGGAGATGCATTTACGGTTGATGTTGTGCAATGGGTAAATGAAAAACGTGTAGATGGCGGAGTTATGATTGAAGGTCCATTTAAGCAACAAGTTTTAGCAGAGGATGGTCCTTATAATAACTTAAAAGATGATGTAGTTTATAACGAATTTGCTGTTATTAAAACATGGCCATTGTTTAATAAAAAAGAACAAGAATTTGCAGATGCTTATGATAAAGCTATAGCACAGATTAAAGAGCAAAAGAAAACAAATGAGTTAAGCACGAAGTTTTACGGACGAGATTTATTTGAAGTGTTAGAAAAAGTGAACCGTTAATAGGCGGTAATTAATGATTCCTCTTCTGAAGAGAAAGTGTTAGCAGCTGCTACTACCGAATAAAAGGCTGTTGAGTCAGTATACTCAGCAGTCTTTATTCATACAAAGAGAAATATTACTATGCTGTAATCCTGATATTTATAAAAGTTGGTGAGGAAATGGAAAAGTATTTTGATGCATCATACATTTGGAATTCAATCCCTGTATTATTGCCCTTTTTAAAGGTGACCTTTTTAGTAGCAGGTTCCTCCATTGTATTAGGCACAATATTTGGCTTATTATTAGCGGCTGCAAAGTTAAGCTCTGTGAAATTATTACAAAAAATAGCGAATTTATATACAACAATTATGCGTTGTACACCATCAATTGTTCTATTATTCCTTGTCTACTATGGTGTACCAGCATTAGCAGAAAACGTTGGCTTAAATCTGCATTCGATTGAAACAGCGATTTTTGTTGTTGTGACATTTACGTTGCAGTTCGCAGCAATTATGTCAGAAGTGATACGTTCTGCATATTTAGCTATTCCTAAAGGTCAATTTGAAGCGGCTGTTAGTGTAGGATTAACGCCAATTCAAGCCTATCGACGTATTATTTTCCCCCAAGCACTTGTTGTTGCCTTACCGAACTTTGGGAACGGCATGATTGCGTTATTACAGGAGGGGGCACTTGCTTATACGATTGGTTTAATTGACATTGTTGGAAAGGCAAACTTAATTATCGCAAGTAATATTAATGCACATGCATTAGAGATATACATTGCATTGGCCATTGTTTATTGGGTGCTTTCAATTATTATTGAAAAGTTCTTTGCTATGCTGGAAAAGTTTTTTGGCAAAGGGAAAAAGACATTAGAAACAACGTAAGGAGTGGAAGCCATGAATTATCAATTTTTACTTGAAACATTTTTTGTAGCATTGTCAGGTGTTCCTATTGCACTCCTTGTAACCATTGTTGCGTTGCTCGTTGCTTTGCCACTTGGTTTTTTACTGGCATTAACACGTATTAATAAAATTCCAGTTATTCATCATTTAGCAAAGATCTATGTTTCCTTTGTTAGAGGAACACCCATAATTATTCAAATTTTTATTATGTATAGTAGCATTCCGTTAATGCTAAAGATTATTTTTGAAAAATACAATATTAGCTATGATATTTATAAAATCAATCCTATTTGGTATGCATTTATTGTTTTTGCATTTAGTACAACAGCTATTTTAATTGAGGTATTTCGTTCTGCCTTAAGTACGATTGAAAAAGGTCAGCTAGAGGCAGCACATGCAACGGGCTTAACAACATTCCAGGCTTACCGCAGAATAATTATTCCTCAAGCTTTAGTAGTGGCTATGCCAAATATTTGTACGGCTACTGTTAATCTCATTAAAGCGACATCTTTAGGTTATGCAATGTCCTTGCCTGAAATCACTTTGAAGGCTAAGGTAGCAGCAAATGTTGGTTACAATTATGTAGAAGCATATATTGATATTTTCATTGTGTACTTAATTTTATGTAGTACCGTTGAATTTCTCTTTAAACGTTATGAAAAGCATTTAAGTAAATTTAAAGCGGCAAATGCCTAAGGGGTGATTAAGCATGTTAGAGATTAAAAATATCCATAAATCATTTGGTAATAATGAAATTTTAAAGGGTGTTGATTTAGCCATTGATAAAGGTGATGTTGTTGTTATTTTAGGTCCCAGCGGTTCAGGAAAAACAACCTTATTACGATGCATAAACTTTTTAGAAAATGCTGATCAGGGACATGCAACATTTGGAGATATTCAAGTCGATTTTCAACATGTAAAGAAAAAAGACGTACATGCAATTCGACAACGTGTAGCATTTGTCTTTCAAAACTACAATCTCTTCACTAATAAAACGGCTCTCGAAAACGTTACAGAAGGTCTTATCATTGGTCGAAAGGTACCGAAAGCACAGGCAATTGAGATTGGCAAGAAGGCACTTGATAAAGTAGGACTTTCGGAAAAGTATGATGCCTATCCAAGTCAGTTGTCTGGAGGTCAACAGCAACGTGTTGGTATCGCACGAGCAGTGGCATTAAATCCAGATATTATTTTATTTGATGAACCAACCTCTGCACTCGATCCAGAGTTAGTTGGTGAGGTACTACAGGTCATGAAGAACATAGCAGCTGAGGGAACAACGATGCTTGTTGTCACACATGAAATGGGTTTTGCTAAGGATGTAGCCAATCGAGTAATATTTATGGATGGTGGAGTCGTTGTAGAGGAAGGAAGCCCGCATGATATATTTGTGAATCCAAAAGAAGAGCGGACCAAAAAATTCCTAAAACGTGTTATTCCAGAAGACTATACATTCTATATATAAAAATAACAGGAGGATCTGTACTTTACAGATTCCCTTGTTCATGTTGTTGAAATACTATTATGTCAATGAAATCAAGGTGACAAATTAAAAAGTATAGCCCTTTTTCAAAACGAGGGGTTGATCTCCGTTCCG
>NZ_JBNNMG010000098.1:0-14517 GCF_050272555.1 Lysinibacillus sp. NPDC047702
TCGGAACGGAGATCAACCCCTCGTTTTGAAAAAGGGCTATACTATTTAATTTGTCACCTTGATTTCATTGACATAATAGTATTTCAACAACATGAAAAACCGTATGATGCAAGGGATCATACGGTTTTTATATTAGAACTAATTGATTGTGAAAGATATTATTATTTAAATAATTGGTTTACGTTCTTTTATAACACGAATTGTTTTCAATGTTGAATCTTCAGGCCCCTGTACTGGTAGACCTGCTTCAATATTCATTTGAATATAATGAATATTTTCTTGTGTAATTATTTCCCCGGGAATAAAAATCGGAATTCCAGGAGGGTATACCATAATAAATTCTGCACAAATACAGTTATCCGCCTCTGCCAATGGAACAACCTCAGTATCTGCATAAAATGCATCACGTGGTGACATAGCAAGAGCTGGAATTTCTGGAACATTAACTACTGCTTCAGTGATAGCAGCTTCTGAATCAAATGCTTTGGACATACGATTAAGTGCGTTAATAAGAAGATTTATCTCCTTTTTCGTATCTCCCAAAGTTACTAAACATAGAATATTGTAAAGATCAGAAAGTTCTACTTCAATATTCGCATTATAACGTAACCATTCCTCAGCTCGATGCCCAGAAATACCCAAATCTTTTACACTAATTAGAAGCTTTAAAGGATCCATATCGTAGGTTGCAGATGAATGCAATTTTTCCTTTCCAGCACATTTTAAATGCGGAATTTGATTAATCCGTTTACGGGCATCCTTTGCCAAGCGTAAAGCATCATCGATTAAATCAACGCCATGAATTGCTAGCTGACGTCTAGCTGTATCAAGCGATGCCAGCAATGGATAAGATGTCGATGTTGTTGTCAGCATTGAAAAGACAGCTTGTACACGTTTTGCTGAGACAAGTCCTTCACGTACATTTAAGATTGATGTTTGTGTCATGGAGCCACCTAGCTTATGTACGCTCGTAGCAGCCATATCGGCTCCTGCTTCCATCGCTGAATACGGAAGCTCATCATGGAATTTAATGTGTACGCCATGGGCTTCATCAACAACTACTGGGATATTTCGACCATGTGCGATTTCGACAATACGTTTTAAATCAGCTGTAAAGCCATAATAAGTTGGGTTAATAACAAGAACTGCTTTTGTGTCTGGATAAGCTTTTAAAGCCTTTTCGACAGCTTCAGGTGATATTCCGTGAGAAATACCATATTCACTGTCCACTTCAGGATGAATAAAAATCGGAATTGCACCAGCGAAAACAATCGCTGACATAATTGATTTATGAACATTCCGTGGCACTAGAATCTTATCACCTGGACCGACGACGGTCAGAATCATCGTCATGATGGCGCCACTAGTACCTTGAACGGAAAAGAATGTATGATCAGCACCAAAGGCCTCAGCAGCAAGTGCTTGCGCTTCTTTAATGGCGCCTTTTGGTGAATGTAAATCGTCTAGTGGAGCAATATTAATTAAATCAATTGATAAAACGTTGTCGCCGACGAATTCTCGGAAGGCTGGATCCATACCTTGACCTTTCTTATGGCCTGGAATATGGAACTGAATCGGATGTCTGTTCCGATGTTTAAGTAATACGTCGAACAAAGGAGTCTCTAATTGTGACAACGCAGGTACCACCTCACTTTATAATATCTAAGAAAACAAATGAATTATAGCACCTTACGACATGAAAGAATAGACTTTAATTAAAAAAATAAAAGGGTTTTTTGATCATTTCGAGAAGTTAGTAACGTACGAAAGGGGAGGTACTATGAATTGGAATACACGTGTGACAGAACTTTTAAATGTGAAATACCCAATTATTCAAGGGGGTTTAGCCTATTTAGCATATGCTGATTTGGCAGCTGCAGTGTCGAATGCTGGAGGACTCGGGCAAATAACGGCTATGAGTTTACGTGATCCTGACTTATTGCGCGCAGAAATTCAGAAAGTACGAACATTAACAGATAAACCGTTTGGTGTAAACTTTGCCATTGGCATGTATGGCACTGGCTATGAGGATATGGTACGTGTGGCAGTGGAAGAAAAAGTACCTGTAGTAACAATGACTGGAGGGAATCCTGCACCTATTTTTGATATTTTGGCAGGAACCGACATTAAAAAGTTAGTGCTTGTAGCCGCACGTAGACAAGCTCAAAAAGCAGAACAACTTGGAGCAGATGCTGTGATGGTTGTTGGACAAGAGGGAGGTGGTCATCTTGGACGTGATGATGTCGGCACAATGGTCCTTGTTCCGCAAGTTGTTGACAGTGTAAATATACCGGTGATTGCTTCTGGTGGTATAGGTGATGGTCGAGGTTGGATGGCAGCTCAGGCACTTGGAGCGGAGGGTATTGAAATGGGTACACGCTTTATTGCGACTAAAGAGTGCATAGATGCATCAGAAGCTTATAAAGAGGCGTTACTGGCAAGCAGTGAGGCTGATACAACAATTATTAAACGTTCTATTGGTGCACCAGCTCGAGCATTACGCAATGATTTTACAGCGAAAATTTTAGAAATCGAGGAGAAAACGCCGACATATGAAGCTTTAAAAGATTTCATTAGTGGCGCTGCTAATAAACGTTTTATTTATGATGGTGAGGAAGACCAAGGATTTGGCTGGGCTGGTCAAGTTACAGGAATGATCCATGATATTCCAACAGTTGAGGAGCTTATCGCTCGTATGGTTGCAGAAGCTGAAAGTATCCGAGTAAAATGGGGACAATAACGTAAAGGTGGTTATGTCTAATGGAATATTCCTATCCGTTTTCAACAGATTGGTCTACAGAAGAAATTGTTGATGTTGTTCAATTCTTCGAAGGGATTGAGCAAGCATACGAGAAGGGCATTAAACGTGAAAATATGCTGGCAAAGTATCGTCGTTTTAAACAAATTGTCCCTTCACAAGCAGAAGAAAAATCTATTTTTCGTGAATTTGAAGAAGCCAGTGGCTATGTAAGTTACCCTGTCGTTAAACTAACTAAAGAAGCAATGGATGGTACTTTGATTAAAGTAGTTCCTAAACAACGTCATTAAAAAAAGTGGATGTGAGTTATTCTCACGTCCACTTTTTTATTTTTGAGCTTTACACTATATGTGTGTTAAAAAAGAGTGCTTTGCATACACTACATCAATATCATTTTTATTGAATAATGTAAAATATTACAATTATGATTTATTTATCTACAAAAAAATTCGATAAAATAGGAATAAAATCGGAAATTTTCCACAATATATAAATGTAGGTAGGCAACTTATAAATCGACATTTAACATAGTTACATCATCTGCATTATTATGTCATATGGATAAAAACATCATACATCGAATATTATTTTCCAACAATGACGTTATAGATTGGGAGCAAATGACTGAAAGTTTCTTCCGTTATTTGATTGAGTTGACTAGCTGACAGCTTGCTTGCCTGCTCTCTTGGGATATGCCGACCTACTAAAAATTCGCCTTTTTTTATATCACGCAAACGAAGGAGTAAATCATCTAGCTTGTCCTCCTTTGCCATCTGTAAAGGAGTAGCTTCTGGAGACATATGATCTCCAGACACAATAAAATCTTCAGGAAGCTGCTCTAGTGATGATTTATTCGCCATTAAACGCTGAGCCATCACATTTTTTTCGGGCGCTTCGTAAATAATAGCTAAGACGATGAATAAATGTGTGCTCCAAAGACCAATCTGAAAGTGAGGTAAGGATTTATAACCTCTTTTGTACGGAGCGAAGGCAACCCAGCTATCATTTGGAGGATTCACAGTTCTGCGTGCGTGTTTTGCAACGTGAGGATAAAATTCTTCTCCAAGATGACTGGAAAAGAAAGCAGAAAAATTTTCTCCTAGCAGTTGAAACTTTGGTCGTACAGTAGTATTTAATGCATCCATTCTCTGCTCTAAACCGTCTATATGAAAAACATTAAAGTCTTTATTCGTCCACTTTATTTTTGGCAATGGTAGTAGCTCCTTTCGATTTATAAGGTTTATTTTATTAGAAAAGTGGGAAAAAATCTTATAACAAGAACTTTCTCGAACATCCAAAATGTTCTTGTGAAAAATTAAAAAAAGGAAGTGATTTTTATGAAACCAATCGTAAAAATTATACGTAAAGTTGACATTGAAAAGCAATATGAACACATTTTACAGTTGGAATTAGATTATGAATTAGCTTCTCTCTTTGATGCTATGAATGAAAAAAATGAAGCTGAAATTGAAAAAAGTAAAAAACGTCTGACTGAAATTCAGATGGAACTTGAAAGTTTGCACGCCTATGCGTAATAAAAATTTCATACCAATTTGAAAATCACTTGCTGAATATTCCGACAGCAGGTGATTTTTATTGTTATAAAGGGTAAAATAGACTTTATATCATAATGAAAAGTTTTACGTTTTTAGCAGTACAATGTGCAGTATACACCATGCTAACATCGAGAGAAAAAGAAATCAGCATATTCTTAAATGGTGAGAACATGAAAATATGTAAAATCAGGCCAAAAGCATTGGGCTTTTTTAATCGAAGGGTGGGTTTTTATGGACATGCAACAATTGGATCAATTTGCGAAAAATATTATCTTTGAAGCGGGCAGCCGCATTAGACAAGCTTTTTCGTATAATTTGGTTATCGAAACAAAATCAGGTGCCAATGACCTTGTGACAAATATTGATCGTGAAACAGAATTATTCTTTATTGAAAAAATAAAAGCTTTTGATCCATCTCACAAAATTTTAGGGGAAGAGGGAATGGGAGAAAAAGTAGAATCCTTAGATGGCGTTGTATGGATTATTGATCCTATTGATGGCACGATGAATTTTGTTAAACAACACCGCCATTTTATGATTTCCATTGGTATATTCATAAATGGAGTAGGAAAGCTTGGTTACATATTTGACGTGATGCGTGAAGACTTATTTTATGCAATAGCTGGAGAAGGCGCTTGGTACAATGAGTCACCTTTACGAAAATTACCGTCAGTAAAAATAGAAGAATCTATCATTGGTATTAATGCACATTGGGTAGCACCGAATCGCCATATTCATCATGAAAAGGTTATTGATATGGTTCGTAAAGTACGAGGTACACGATCATATGGTTCGGCAGCTATGGAAATAGCGTTTGTTGTGAGTGGTAAGCTAGATGCTTATGTTTCTATGCGTTTATCGCCATGGGATATTGCAGGGGGTGCTATTATCGCACAGGAAGTTGGTGCTGTTGCCACAAATTTACACGGGGAAGGCTTTGATTTCCTTCATCAGGATACTTTTATTATTGCTAATCCTTCCATACACAAAGAATTATTAGAAAAATATATTGTACCTTATGAATAATAAAGGAGCCGTCTTTTTTAGACAGGCTCCTTCTTTGTAACATAAATGTCTATTAAAGTAATCCTTGCTCACGCAATTTGCGTTTCATTTTAAAGGCTGTCATAAAAATGACACAAGTAGCCAAAATGCCTGCTAAAATACCAAATCCACTTTCAGCAGCCACAGAATATCCGATAGAACACATTGCTAAAACAGCTGCTAATGCATAAATGGCCATTACGAATTTTGCACGATTCATAGCCGAGCCTCCTATATTAAAAATTTGTAATTCAAATATATTTTTTAGAATGATGAAAATTCTAATAAGGACATTTCTATCCCTCTTGTGCTATAATATCACAGTTAAACATTCGAAAAAAGAATATGGAGTGGAATAATGACAAACTTACGTCAAGATCTTCGCAATATCGCAATAATCGCCCACGTTGACCATGGTAAAACTACCTTAGTTGACCAATTATTAAAACAATCTGGTACATTCCGTTCAAACGAACATGTTGAAGAACGTGCAATGGACTCTAATGATATTGAACGCGAACGTGGTATTACAATTTTAGCAAAAAATACTGCGGTAAACTATAACGGAACTCGTATCAACATCCTTGATACGCCTGGACACGCTGACTTCGGTGGTGAGGTAGAACGTATTTTAAAAATGGTTGATGGTGTTTTACTAGTTGTCGATGCGTATGAGGGTTGTATGCCGCAAACACGCTTCGTGCTAAAAAAAGCATTAGAGCAAAAGTTAACACCAATTGTTGTTGTTAACAAAGTAGACAAAGACTCTGCTCGTCCACTTGAAGTAGTAGATGAAGTATTAGAGCTATTTATTGAGCTGGGTGCAGATGATGATCAATTAGACTTCCCAGTTGTTTATGCTTCAGGTGTCAATGGTACAGCTTCACTTGATTCTAATCCAGCAAATCAAGAGGAAAATATGCAATGCCTATTTGAAAAGGTTATTGAATCTATTCCAGCACCAGTGGATAACTCTGAGGAACCATTACAATTCCAAGTAGCTTTACTTGACTATAATGACTATGTAGGACGTATCGGTATTGGGCGTGTATTCCGCGGGACAATCGAAGTAGGTCAACAAGTAGCGTTAATGAAATTAGATGGTACAGTAAAGCAATTCCGTGTAACTAAACTTTTTGGTTTCTTTGGCTTAAAACGTGAAGAAATTCAGTCAGCAAAAGCTGGAGATTTAATTGCTGTATCAGGTATGGAAGACATCAATGTTGGTGAAACGGTATGTCCTGTAGAACATCAAGAGGCATTAACACCATTACGTATTGATGAACCAACATTACAAATGACTTTCTTAGTCAACAACTCGCCATTTGCAGGGCGCGAAGGTAAATGGGTAACAGCTCGTAAAGTAGAGGAGCGTTTACGTTCACAGCTTCAAACAGATGTATCTTTACGTGTTGAAGATACGGATTCGCCAGATGCATGGACAGTTTCAGGTCGTGGTGAACTTCATTTATCAATCCTGATTGAAAATATGCGTCGTGAGGGCTTCGAGTTACAAGTTTCAAAACCACAAGTAATTATTCGTGAAATTGATGGTGTGAAATGTGAGCCATTTGAACGCGTCCAAATCGATGTACCAGAAGAAAATGTGGGTTCAGTTATTGAGTCTATCGGTACACGTAAAGGTGAAATGTTAGATATGGTGAACAATGGCAATGGTCAAGTTCGTTTAACGTTCCTTGTACCTGCGCGTGGTTTAATAGGTTATACAACTGAATTTATGTCAATGACAAAAGGTTTTGGTATCATCAATCATACATTCGATTGTTATCAAGCTTCCATTCCAGGTCGCATTGGCGGACGCCATCAGGGTGTTTTAGTATCTATGGAAACTGGTAAATCGACAACTTATGGTATGATGCAAGTAGAGGACCGTGGTACACTATTTGTAGAGCCAGGTACTGAAATTTATGAAGGTATGATTGTTGGTGAAAATACACGTGATAATGATATCACTGTAAACATTACAAAAATGAAGCAAAAAACGAATGTTCGTTCTGCGACAAAAGATGCAACAAACGTTATTAAAAAGCCGCGTTTATTAACACTAGAAGAAGCGTTAGAATTCTTAAATGATGATGAGTACCTAGAAATTACACCAGAGACTATTCGCCTTCGTAAGCAAATTCTAGATAAAAATGAACGTGAAAGAATAGCGAAAAAACTTAAAAACGTTGAACAATAATTTTTTGCTTCCATGAAAGGAAGAGGGTCTTGGATATTAAGTCCGCTTTAATGGGGGAACTGAATGTTATTCAAGTAGCTGCACAGGTAAATGCAAAGGAAACAGAAGATGCCTATAAAAAAATGGCTGGAATTACACGTTTTTTATATGAGAATATGCCTAACTATGATATTGCTGGCTATGTTCTATTTTTCCTTGTGTTTCTACTTTCAGCAATTGTCTATAAATTAGGCTTTGCAAAGAAATTAAAACGATCACAAAATATTATTATTTATGTTTTCCTGTTTTTAGGTTGTGTTCTGTTAACATTTTTTGCTTTATATCTTCCAATGGTTGAAGGGCTTATTGTAGCGGCATTAATTTTAATTGTCTATAAAACACGTATGTGGCGTGAAAAAAGAGATGAGCAACAAGCTACAAATCAGTGAAATAACTATATTTGAGAAACAGTCTTAGCGTTGAATAGCTAAGGCTGTTTTCTTTTTTAGTGAGAGAAAAAATGAAGGATAAAATTGTCAAAACATCGGAGAGGAAGTACCATCTCAATATTTGGTGTAGAACAGTTTTAACTTCTTTCAGCTGAAGTCTCCCACCTCTATAGGTGGTGAGATGAATGCGAATTTAAGCTTCTTTTCAGCGGATGTCACGGAATCGACTTTGTGTTAACACAAAGTCGATTTCGGACGCAATTATGCCGAGGCATAATTGATAAGATAGGCACCGAAACCTTCTAAGGTGAATAAGTTAATGTCGATAGGCTTATTTTCAACAAACAAGGAGGAAAAGGAATGCGGTGGTTTAAAAGAGGTATGTTTTTAAGTGTAATTGCTGTACTTCTCCTTTCTTTGACAGCGTGTAATAAACATGAGCTTGAAAAAGTCAAAGTTGGAGAGGTGACGCGCTCAATTTTCTATGCACCACAGTACGTTGCTCTTGAAAAGGGATTCTTTGAAGATGAAGGACTTTCCGTGGAGCTACAGACAATAGCTGGTGGGGATAAAACAATGACAGCATTACTGTCAGATGGAATTGATATTGCTCTAGTTGGATCAGAGACCTCTATTTATGTGACACTTCAGGGCGCAAACGACCCAATTCAAAATTTTGCACAGCTCACTCAAACAGATGGTACATTTTTAGTTGCACGGGATAAGATAGATAATTTTTCTTGGGATCAATTAAAAGGCTCCACATTTTTAGGCCAACGTAAGGGTGGAATGCCGCAAATGGCAGGAGAATTTGTATTGAAAAAACATGGCATAGATCCAACTCAAGACTTAACACTTATTCAAAACATTGACTTTGCAAATATTTCTACGGCTTTTGCTTCTGGAACTGGAGATTTTGTACAACTATTTGAACCGACTGCAAGTGTGTTTGAAAAAGAAGGGAAAGGCTATATTGTTGCTTCATTTGGTACAGAATCTGGCCATTTACCTTATACCTCGTTTATGGCAAAAAGCAGTTATTTAAACGATGATGCGAAGACAGTACAAGGCTTTACAAATGCATTGAAACGAGCACAGGATTTTGTACAAAAAGAGAGTGCTGCTGAAGTGGCTAAAATTATTCAGCCATACTTTGAAAATGTGGATATAGCTTTAATTGAAACAGTGGTAGAGCGTTATAAATCTCAGGGCTCTTATGCGACAGATCCTATACTGGAGAAGGGGGAATGGGATAACTTGCAAAAGATTATGGAGGAAGCAGGTGAACTTCCTCAACGAGTGGATTATGAAAAACTTGTGAATACAACTTTTGCGAAAAAGGCTGCTGAGTAATATGGAATTTTTAAACCTAGAAAATATTCACCATAGCTATTTTTCGAGTACACAGGCAAAGGATGTATTATGTGATATTAATTTAGGCATTCGTGAAGGCGAGTTTGTCTCATTTATTGGACCGAGTGGTTGTGGGAAAACAACTTTATTGTCCATCATAGCAGGCTTGTTTCCACCTACAGTAGGCAAGGTATATATTGATGGTGAGGAAATATCGACACAAAATCAATCACTTATTGGTTATATGCTTCAGCAAGATTATTTATTTCCATGGAAAAATATTGAGGACAATATTACGATTGGCTTGAAGATTATGGAGCGTAGCTATAAAACTCATAAAGTAACCGCAAATGCATTGTTGCGAGAAGTGGGGCTAGCGAATGTCGGCAACAATTACCCGCGAGAGCTGTCCGGTGGTATGCGGCAACGTGTTGCATTAGCCAGAACGTTGGCAGTAAATCCTAAGATTTTACTGCTAGATGAACCGTTTTCGGCACTTGATTATCAGTCGAAGCTAAAGCTTGAGGATTTGGTTGTTGAAACGTTAAAGGCCTATCAAAAAACAGCAGTTCTTGTCACTCATGATATTGGTGAGGCAATTGCGATGAGTGAACGGGTATTTCTTTTCTCAGCAAATCCAGGTACATTACACAGAGTTTTTGAAATACCTGAAGCATTACAACAGCTATCACCTTTTGATGTGCGACAACATCCAGCATATTCAGATGTATTCCAAGATATTTGGAAGGAGCTGGAGAGCCTTGGATAATACACCTTTTAAACAGTATCAACAAATGTTAAAAAAGGAAAAACGTTTTGTTCGACTTTATCAGCTCATCATCTTACTCATTTTTTTTGGTGGATGGGAGCTTCTTTCTAGATTTGAATGGATTGATCGGTTAATTTTTAGCTCACCAACACATGTATGGCAAACCTTTATTGGAAAAGTAAGTGATGGTTCGTTAACATTGCATGTGGGCGTCACGTTGATGGAGACGATTATTGGTTTTGTTGCTGGTACTTTACTAGGTACATTAATAGCTATTATTTTGTGGTGGTCCCCTATGTTATCGAAGGTATTGGATCCCTATTTAGTGATTTTAAATGCTATGCCAAAGGTTGCACTGGGACCTATTTTAATTGTTGCACTAGGACCAGGGTATTTTTCGATAATTGCAATGGGTGCATTAATTTCGATTATTATTACAACCATTGTTGTTTATACAGCCTTTAAAGGGGTAGATCCGAACTATAGTAAAGTATTACAAACTTTTAGGGCTACAAGGTGGCAGATATTTAAAGAAGTCATACTACCAGCCTCTTTCCCAACGATTATTTCAACTTTAAAGGTAAACGTAGGATTATCATGGGTAGGGGTTATTGTGGGTGAATTTTTAGTTGCCTCAAAAGGTCTTGGTTATTTAATTATCTATGGCTTCCAAGTATTTAATTTTAATTTAGTTCTGATGTCATTGCTCATCATTGCCTTTTTTGCGACAATTATGTATCAAGTGGTCGAGTTGATTGAGAAGATGGTTATAAAGAATAAGGTATAAGGTGAAGCGGCTCCTAATTCGAATTAAAAGAATGAAAGCGAGATTTATCTCAGTGTTGTGGGATGCCTCGCTTTTATTGTTATGGGAAATTATTATTGCATGATGTCTATGATATTTCAAACCATTAATCAATAAACAAAAAACATTCCGAGAATACTCATATCTCGGAATGTTTTCGTTGTTGAAATACTATTATGTCAATGAAATCAAGGTGACAAATCAAAAAGTATAGCCCTTTTTCAAAACGAGAGGTTGATCTCCGTTCCGACTGAGCGCTTTCCTGGGGGCGTCCGATGAGCCGCTTCACTCGCTTTGCTCGCTCCAGGGTCTCATCTGTGACGCTGAATCCCCGAGGAGTCACTCAGTCTACACTCCAATCAACCATTGCTCATAGTATTTTCTTGTGGCATTTCACACAAATTTATAGTGATAAATTTGAAGTCTTAGCCATCACTATATTGTGCAAAAATGGAGCTTTGATAACATTTTTCTATGCGAAAGCAGAGCAGTACTTTATGTAAAGTTACAAAGTAGTTTTATGCATAAAATGTAGGTTAATAGCTGTAGAATTGTACCAATATTTTATTCATTTAATGTTGGTGAGTAACATGCTTTTACTTTACTTTTGAGGGAAGAATATATTTAAAGTTCTATACTATTGCTGATTGGAGTGCAAGGCTACTCGACTCCCGTGGGATAGCGAGACAGACGAGACCCTGCACGGAGCGTTAGCGCAGGAAGCGGCTCGTCGCTCGCCCACTGGAAAGCGAGTAGCCTGGAACGGAAATCACCTTCATATTGACTAAATATTTACAAAGAGTCCCTTGACTATTTAATTTTTCAACACTATGAAAACATTCCGAGAATACTCATATCTCGGAATGTTTTCGTTTTTATAACAATATTTATTTAAAAATCTTTATCCATTTGTGGTGAAGTACGATAAAAGCGGAAATTTCCAGTTTCTATTCGTGCGAGCGTATTGTCTTTAATACGATCATGACATGTGTCACACATATACGTATGAATTGGTCGATTGCGTAATTTTTTTGCTAATGGTAAATCATCGTCTAAATTGCTAATTGTATCGCAAATGACACATTTTACACGCATTGCATTCCCTCCTATTCAACACGAATGGCTGATACATTTTTGATAGGGTTGTCTACATTCGATCCATCTTTAAAGAGCACATGGACAGGACCATCTTCTAGAAGAGGTTTGCCGTCCTGGCTATATTTTAAAATAAGCGTTTGTGCCTCCGCAATTGAGAACGGATATTCTTTGCCATCTTCACACTCAATAACAATTGTTGTCGCTTCAGGCTTCATTTCAGCATTTTTCAAGAAGGGGCTTAATTCGATACCGAAAGTACCTGTCTCCATCCCTTTACGATCAAATTTGCGCTCAGATTTTAATGTTGGAGGGAAAGTTGCTCCTTCCATTATTTCACGTGACCAATGAGCACCAACCTCACGCATATATTTAATATCCTTATCTTCCTCCACTTCTTGTGATGTGAAGTATGTTTTTAAATCTAATTTACGATCATCGAAAATCCAAACTGTAGGATCTAATGTTAGTTGAAATGAAACTGCACCCTTGATAGGAATTATTGTTTCCATAATAGAAATCCTCCTTAAATCTTGTATATCCATGAAATAGTATAACGCTAATGACTAGAGATAATAAAGAAATATAATTTGAATTCGCTATTTTTCCAACGAAGACACTTGCAATTTTAACGACTAAAAGATAAACTTTATTAAGATAGAATCGAAGAAATATCAGATAATGGGGGCGTCCTCATGGATACGAAATCACAAACTTCTTTTCAGGAGAAGGCTTTGGAGCTTTTAGTTGCTGATGCAGACAAAATTGCTCGCCTTATTCGAGTACAAATGGATCATCTAACAATGCCACAATGCCCTTTATATGAAGAAGTATTAGATACACAAATGTTCGGCCTTTCACGTGAAATTGACTTTGCTGTGAAGCTTGGACTGATTGAGCGCGAAAAAGGCAAAGAAATTCTCGATTCACTCGAGAAAGAGCTTTCTGTACTACATGACGCGTATACAGACAAATAAAAAGAAAAAACTCAAACGCAATCTGCGATTTGAGTTTTTTTTCTAGAACGAGGTTTTCCAATGAAACAATACTTAAAACGTTATGCACAAAATTTTGATTATCCATTATTTTTTACGGTCCTATTGCTAAGCTTATTTGGTTTGGTAATGATTTATAGTTCAAGTATGATGGTGGCAATTCGGAAGGAATATGCCCCAGATCACTATTATCACAAGCAAGTAATCAATTTAATTGTAGCTTTTCTTGGGTTTTTAGTAGCAGCATTTTTCCCGTATAAGCATTATGCGAATAAAAAAGTTATGTTGTTATTGACGGCTGTGCTAGTTGTCCTTTTTACTTGGGTAAAAGTTGCTGGTAATGATGAAGTAGGAATAGGGGCAAAAAGTTGGATTCATGTCCCTGGTTTTGGTAACTTTCAACCTTCTGAATATGCGAAGCTATTTATCATTTTATATTTTGCTGCTGCTTTTTATCGGAAAGCGCAAAAGCATACGTTTGAAAAGCTACAACCAACAGAAATATTTTATCCAATTTTCCTCTGGATTCTTGTTGTTGCTGGTGTAGCATTTGAAACCGACTTGGGAGCAAGTATTATTCTGTGTGGAATTGCTGTTTGTGTTGTAGCAGTGAGTGGCATTCCTTTTAAAACGTTTTGGAAGTTTTTTGGGGTATTAGGCGCTTTTGGAGGCGTCATCTTTGGTATACTAATGCTGTTTAAAGGGGATATGTTAACGGATAATCGTATGGGCCGTATTAAATCATTCATAAACCCGTTTGAGTATGAAAATGGTAGTGGTCATCAAGTTGTTAACAGTTATTATGCCATTGGCGGAGGCGGCTTAGAAGGAAGGGGACTAGGTCAGTCCATTCAAAAATTGGGATATTTACCAGAACCACAAACAGATTTTATTATGGCGATTATTATGGAAGAATTAGGTATTTGGGGAGTGCTAGTCGTCTTAGGTGGTCTAGGATTTATTATATATAAAGGATTTTCAATTGCTTTGCGTACGAAAGATCCACTGGCACGTATGATTGCGGCTGGTATTGCAAGCTGGATTGGTTTTCAATCGTTTATCAATCTTGGGGGTGTAACTGGGTTAATCCCGTTAACCGGTGTAACGCTGCCTTTTATTAGCTATGGCGGGACATCTATAATAATACTATCTTTAGCTATGGGAATATTGATTAATGTTTCTATGTTTGAAAAGGTAGAAAGGAAAAAATCACAATCATAAAGGGGGATATCAATGGAGTCAATCAACAAAATTCTCGTAGCCAATCGGGGAGAAATTGCGATTCGTATTTTCCGTGCCTGCACGGAGCTTCATATCCAAACAGTAGCCATCTATTCACGAGAGGATAGTGGCGCCTTTCATCGCTTTAAAGCAGATGAGGCCTATTTAGTAGGGGCGGGTAAAAAGCCGATTGAAGCTTATTTAGATATTGAGGGCATTATCGCGATTGCGAAAGATGCGGGCGTGGATGCCATTCATCCAGGGTATGGTTTTTTATCAGAAAACGTAGA
>NZ_JBNNMG010000099.1:0-14457 GCF_050272555.1 Lysinibacillus sp. NPDC047702
TCGGAACGGAGATCAACCCCTCGTTTTGAAAAAGGACTATACTTTTTAATTTGTCACCTTGATTTCATTGACATAATAGTATTTCAACAACATGAAAAGCAGTAGATGTAAAATACATCTACTGCTTTTTTATGAGTTCTTAGTTTGTTATTGCCTTTTTGTGATATGTTAAAAACAGCGGATAACCCTCTTATTATTGCACTTAGCCTAACATGATTTCATTAAATGATTTCTCCTTATTATAGTAGAATTCTTGACAACAGAGACTCCTCAACTCATAAACATACTTATGGGAAGGCTTATGCTTATCCATTTTTAATTAGTAAAAATTAAAATATTAGCCTTGCTTAACTCCACCAAATACAGCTAATTCCATCCATTTAAAATAACAATATACATGATTAAAACTTATTTCCTCCAACCAATTTAATTGAACATCGACTCTTTATTCACTACTACTTAGACAAATATTCCATGGTAAAACTCGATAATATTGGTATATCCTTTGGAATAACTCTAGCTTTCTTTTATAATAGAGTTGAATAGAATTAGTAGGAGGTTATAGATATGAAGAAAAAGCAAAGTAAATGGATTGTGAGCGCAGCATCTACAGCATTGGTTGCAGCAGCTGTTGTTCCTACTGCAAGTGCAGCCTCCTTTACAGATATTGCAAAGAGTGACCATAGAGAGGGAATTTTGGCACTAGCAGATGCGAAGATAGTGGGAGGATATACTGATGGCACATTCAGGCCAAATGCTACCCTTACGCGAAGCAATGTTATTAAATTTTTAGGGAAATGGCTAGTATCAGAACACTATCAAATTCCTGAAGATTACAATAAAAAAGTACGCTTTACAGACATGCAGCCAGCAACTACAAAAGATAAAGAATTACTACAATATGCAGCCCTTATCTATGATATTGGCATAACTAAAGGTACTAACAACAAATTATTGCCTTCAGAGAATATCACACGAGAACAAATGGCGTCTTACTTGGTAAGTGCGATTGAAACAGTTTACGATATTGATTTAATTGCGAAATATAAAGTAGAAAATCATAAATCCTCTATTACAGATTTAAAAAATGCAACAGTAGAGAACCGTGAAGCTATTACTGCTCTTGAGTATGCAAAGATTACTAATGTCAAAACATTTAATCCTAAAAGCACACTAACAAGAGGTCAATTTGCATCCTTTTTACATCGTACTATGACCAATATTACTGAGATGATAAAAGTGCCTGAGGTACCTTTGCTTATCCAAACAGTGAAAGTAGTAGATGCGACTACACTACAAGTAACACTAACAGACGGGACAAGTCATAAGGTAACATTAGCAACGCCACTTATTGAAAATGTGGAAACGAAGGTGGATTTTAAAATTAATGATAAACCCTATTCAGCTGCTGTTACCTATGAAGTCAATGAACTAAAGGTACAATCAGTGGAGGGAATCAATGGCTCTCAGATTAAAGTTGCTTTTAACCTGGCAATTGACCCACTTTCTGTATTAAAAACAGATGGTAAACTACAGGATAATATTGTAGCTTTCTCTAATGTGGATACATTAAGATCACTATCCATTGTGAAAGCAGAAATTAGTGCTGATAAAAAATCAATCATCTTTACAGTAAATGAGTCATTAAAAGGCACACATCGTTATGTACTAAACAACATCAAATCAGAAAAAGGTTTATTACTTAAACAAGTAGATGCGAATTTTGTCATTGCTGGGGATACACAACCCCCAACTATTTTGGGATCAACGCAAGGAAACAACTCTTCAATCGTAAAAGTGCAGTTTTCTGAGCCAATGGCAGCATTTCCAAATGAACGCATTCAATTCACGTTACCAAATGGAACAAGGGTTATGAATGTAGTGGGGAGCATTGAACAAAATGCCACTGAGGCAACCTTTGATTTATCCGCTGCAACTGTGAATGGTGGTTATTTAACACCTGGTGCAGCTATGCAAATTACATTTGTAGCGGCCACAGATTTGGCAGGAAATATCATTTCACCAAATCCAGCTACTGTCTCAGTGAAAAAAGGGGATAGAGATGGTATTCCGCCAGCACTATCCACTGTCACACAAACTGGTCCAAATACATTCCAGTTGTTGTTCTCAGAGGAGGTTCAACCGCTTTATGTACATGATTTATCCATTAAAAGTGGCCAGACTTCATTCACCATCAATAAAGTAGAGAAAGATTCTAAAAATGGCCGTTTAGTCAATGTAACGGTAGATCCAAGAAATATACTTCAGGGAATAACTACAATTGGAACAGCTACTGGTCGTGTTATTACTGATTTATCGGGTGAAACAGCCACTTTCTCAACGGTGTATAATTTTATCAGAGATGATAGAGCGCCTGTCTTAACAAATTCTGAAATCGTTTATGAAGATAGTGTAGAATATTTACAATTAACTTTTGATAAGCCAGTTCAGTTAGGAGCTAATGCAAAAGCAGCATTTTCTGGCAGCTATATGAATAACCATATCTTATATGAATTATCAAGAGGTCCTCAAAGTGATATTCATCTAGTAAAAGATCAACCTACAAAACTACGTGTCAAGATAGCAGGATTACTTGGCCCTTATGATGCAAAGGGAGCTCTTTACGATGGTAAACTGACTTTAATTAACGTGACAAATTTATATGGTGTGCCAGTCAATGAAGTACCAAATGTGAAATTTTCACGTAACGGTGATTTGAATATTAATAGCAATAAACTCACATTATCGCCAATTAATCCAATTCAAACATCTGCAATAGATAATTCTATTAGAGATAATAATATTGTGTATCTGAATTTCAATTATCCTGTTGATCCAGCACTTGCTCAAAATCTTCAAAATTATAGTATTGATAATGCGCTTATTGAAAGTGCAATTGTAGAGAGCTCTAATTTAAATCGTATTAAGCTCACGTTGAAAAAGGACTCCAATAACTTTACAGGAGGTCGATATATAACAATTAAAGGTTTAAGAGCTGCGAACTCTATGGAGTCATTCGATGAGGTGCGTACATTAATTACTCTTAATGAAAATATTGCACCAAAGATTCAAACTATTAATGTTAACAATTCACAAACATTAGAGCTTATTTTCAGTGAGCCAGTCAAGAATGGTGGTACTATGGATTTTGATATTCTTGTAAATGGTAATTCAGTAGCAGCTACAACTACTTATACACAAGATAATAGAGTCCTAATTACAATACCTCAAAGTGGGTTTGAATACGGTAGAAATGTGACAATTCTAGCTTCACCTAGAAATACGCTTACAGATTATAGTGGGAATAAGTTGGATTTCACTTCGCAGTCAATTATAGTGCAAAGATAATTTGTTTTTCCCCAGCAAGTCTACCTAAAGTTGAATACTAAAATGCAGTAGATATCAATTTTATCTACTGCATTTTTTTATGAATAAAGAGAAAATCTTGTGATATTTATTAATGTGAGATAAACGGGGATTTATGTAGAAACTGAGGATTGTCTAGATGTTTAATAATAAAGGAGGCTATATCCTGATTAGTAATTTTTGTGCCAGGCATATCTGTTAGGCCTACTTTTATAGACTTAGAAGTTAAACTATCTTTTACAAAGGGTAATCTCAAAAGTGTCCATTTAATATTTTTACTGTTCAATAAAATTTCCCACTCCAATTTTTTATCTACCATCATCTTTGGAAAGAGAGTTTCAAATAACTTTGCTCCAACACGATTCAACAGGCTTTTTTTGTCCCCGTCAATCGTTAAAGAACCACCTGAGACGCCTATATAGCGGCTAATGTTCAAATCTTTCATTACGTCGAGAATATTTTTAGTTACTTTGCTATAGATTGGATCCTCTTTCGCTGGCTGACCAAATGTATTTATGACAATATTACAGTCTTTCAACAGCTCTCGAATATTATTTATATCCTGTATCTGCCCTTTCACAATGTCAATCTTATCATTTTGATACAATAATTTTTCGGGATTTCTAACAAGCATCCGAACATGATATCCTTGCTGTACAGCACGCATTGCTAAATGCCTTCCAACTCTCCCTGTTCCCCCAATAATTGCTATTTTATAAAAGTTATCCATTTTATCGCCCCCAATTTAAGTATAATAAGTTTACGTTCGAAATTGACATAAGTTTCCCCAAATTTTAAACTCCTTTATATATTGATAAACTATAGGAATATATGCAAAAGGACAATACAAAAAGAGGCTGGGACAGAACTTAATTATTTTGAAAAATAACGAAAATGGATAATAAATTTTCCGTTTCACTGAGTTGATTGATTCTTCTTAAATCAAAAAAATGTTAGACCGAGATACAATCGATCTAACATTTTTTCTTTTTGTCCCAGCCTCTTTTTTATTAATAAATCTTAATGTTGGAAATTTTAAATGCCCCATAATCATCCACGACAATGGTATAAGTTTTATAGCGATCATAGTACTCATAGTTTCCCTGAGCATCATAAAAGTCAAATGTTTCATTCATATCAATATAATATTTGCCATTTGAAGATTTTACATCTAAAACTTCATTGTTTGTAAAATAAAAATAATGTCCCTTGTTTGCTATGTCATTGACATAATTCTCAAGCTCTTTGTAAGCGCTACTGCCTTGAGCTAACATATCAGCTATCCAGTAAAAATCACCGTCATTTAGCGCCATTTCGTAGTACATTCTGAAGGACTGTATAAATTGGCCTGCTAAAAGAGCTTCTGTATTCGTATCAGCTTCCATAGGGGACTGTTGGCTGTTAGCATACCCTTTATTGGCTATAGAACGGATCTCATTAGCAGAAAGTGGTTTGGTAATCCAGCTATCAAACTGTTCTAACATGCTATAGAGAGGGATAGAGAATGCAAAATTCGTGCTGGTATCAGTCGTATACAGAAGTGAATTAATACCAATGACATTACCTGTCGTCACATCTACTAAAGGACCTCCGCTACTACCTTTATCAATTTGAGCATCGACCTGATAAATTTGTTTATAAATAAAGTTTTCAAGCTCCATATCGCGTTTATTCCCCGTAATGTAACCGATAGAAGCTGAATTTTCAAATCCCTGAGGACTACCAAAGGCGATAACCTCTAAGCCAACAGGAGATTCATTTTTTTCGATTTCAAGAGGTGGAACATTCTGATAGCTTGGGATATGTAATAATGCAATGTCATATCTATCCGATATACCTATAACAGTTCCAGGAGACTCCTGCCCCTTTGAATTACGAATTTTCACTTCAACCTCGCCCTGAACAACATGTGCGTTTGTAATAACATATCCGCCATTTTTATATAAAAAGCCTGAACCCTGCCCATTCGCTGTAAGTACAGTAAAGACCTTTTGTTGCACCTCTTTTATAAGCGTCACACGATCTACCTGCTGCACATAATTTTTTTGTTTCTTTGAAAGCTCCTCTGTGGATACTTGGAGGGCATTCAATTTTTCCTGATCATTAATTTCCTGATAGGAATTCTCTTTTTGTTTTGAACTTGTGAAATAATCCCAATAGGCATAGCCAAGCCCGCCAATTGATAAAAAGCATATGGATAAAACGATAATAGCCCAAATGGGAATACCCTTCTTAGCGACCGCTGAATGATGCAGATTTTCACCACATTCGGCGCAAAATTTACTATTTGTCAGATTTTTATGCTGACATTTTGGACATTTCATCCTACCACACTCCTGTGAAATATTTACTATTTTTATCGACAAGTCAATTAGTTTCTATAGATATTATTGACATATATTTCTCGTTAGGATGATTATTGGGAGCAATGCTAGTTCATTTCATAAAAAAGAGAAGTATCAAAAATACCTATTGACCTTAACGCTGCGTAAAGGTTTACAGTAGCATTAAATGGAGGTGAGAAAATGGAATATACAATTCAAGAGCTTGCGCAAATGTCAGGAGTGAGTACTAGAACGCTTCGTTATTATGATGAAATTGGGCTATTGAAGCCAGGGCGAACCAATGATGCTGGCTATCGATTTTATGGGCAGTTTGAGGTTGATATGCTACAGCAGATTTTATTTTATAGAGCATTGGATATGAAGCTGGCTACAATCCAACAAATTATTCAAGCATCTGATTTTCAGCCTAGAGAGGCACTTAAAACGCATCGTGCTGCTTTACTTAAACGTAAGGAGCAGCTTGAAAGAATATTACAAACAGTGGAAAGAACTATACAATCTATTGAGGAGGAACGACCTATGGCAAATGAGGAGAAATTTATTGGATTTAAAGAGAAGTTAATCGAAGAGAATGAAAAGCAATATGGACAAGAAATTCGTGCAAAATATGGTGATGATCAAGTGGACGCTTCAAATGCTAAGCTAATGAATATGACAGAGGAACAATATCAGGCAATGCAGCAACTTGAACAGCAGCTATTTGATCGTTTAAAAGAAGCGATGGAAATTGGAGATACAAACAATGATGTGGCAATGGAGGTAGCGGAGCTTCATAAGCGTTGGTTGTGCTTTACGTGGTCACAATATTCCAAAGAGGCTCATGCAGGAATTGCTCAAATGTATATGGCGGATGAACGCTTTACAGCTTATTATGATGAACGCATTGCTAAAGGAGCAGCACAATTTTTACATGATGCTATCATTCATTATACAAAAAAATAAGTTGAAATCTCCTCAGGCTTGCATGTTTTAGAAATAGTAATTTAGGAAAAAATGAGGGTATGAGGAGGAGATTTTTTTGAACCCACAAGTAATGGAAAAATTAAAAAAGCAATTAGAGCAGGAATTACAGGAGATAGAAAAGCAGCTTGAGGAATCGGAGCGACCACAGGCGACAGAGCTATCTAATTATGATAATCATCCAGCTGACAATGCGAGTGATTTAACGGATCAGCTAACGGAAATGGCAATTGATGAGCATCGAGGTGACAATGCTGAGGAAATAAAGCGGGCACTTCAAGCGATGGAGGAAGGATCATATGGTAAATGCGCTGTATGTGGAGAAGAGATTCCTATTGGTCGCTTAGAAGCAATGCCGAAAGCATTAACATGTGTTGAACATGCAGAACAAAAAGCTGACGAGTTAAGACCAGTAGAAGAAGACGTGTTGTCTGCTAATTCAAAATCGGATGATTTCCTAGAGCTTGAGGAATTTGGCTCTTCTGATACCCCACAAGATAAAAGTTTGTAAGCATTTCAACTCCAAAGCAGTATAATAGCTGTATGGGGTGAGAATATGGACATAATTGATTTACACTGTGATGCATTATGGAAATTAACAACGTTAGAAGATGTCAAATTTGAAGATGATGCACAATTGGCTACCAATCGAGGAAGATTACAATTAGGGCAAGTAAAGGCACAGGTATTTGCTATTTTCATCAATCCTAAAGTTCCACAAAGCCAGCAATTTTTAGAAGTAGTGCGCCAAATTGAAGCCTTTCATACACATGTACTACAAACGGAGGGCATGGTACACATTACTGATTGGTCACAATTAGATACTTTAGCTCCACATGAAATTGGAGCTATTCTAAGCTTAGAGGGCTGTGGTTCAATTGGTGAGGATTTAGCAAAGCTTTCTGTAGTATTAGATGCAGGCGTAAAGCTTGTTGGACTCACATGGAATGAAGAAAATGCCGTAGCCCATGGTGCTGAACAAGATGCAACCCTTGGTTTAAAGCAATTTGGAAAAGAAGTTGTTAACTTACTAAATGAGCGGGATATTATTATTGATGTCTCTCATTTAAATGAACAGAGCTTCTGGGATGTGCTACCATTGGCGAAGCATATCATCGCTAGTCATAGTAATGCACGTGCTCTTTGTGACCATCCACGAAATTTAACGGATGCACAAGTAAAGGCACTAGTAGAGCATGGTGGACATATTCATCTGGTCTACTTTCCTACATTCATCGGTAAAAATGCTACAATGGATGATTTAGTAGCGCATGTCAAACATCTAGCCAATATAGTGGGAATAGAACATCTTGGACTAGGTTCTGACTTTGATGGGATAGATGCTACTATAAATGGATTAGCACACGCTGGAGAGGCACAAAATCTACTAGAGGCTTTAGGTGAACATTTTTCAATCGAGGAAGTTCGTGGTATTGCAAGTCAGAACTTTCGACGCTATGTAAAAAATGCAGCTACCCGTTAAGGTGCTGCATTTTCTTTTTTCAGAAGTTAATACTATTAAATGAAATAATGAATTAATAAACCGATTCCTAAGAGGAAGCCGAAGAATGTATTGGTTTGCGCTGTGAATTTCATGGCAGGCATTACTTCTTTAGCTTCTTTTTTATCGCGGAAAATTTGAATCGCACGAAGCGGTTTTGGCACACTTAAGAAAATGATTAAAGCCCAAAATGTAATACCGTCAATGGCTACTAGAGCGATTACCCATAGGTACGAGATAATAAAAAAGCCAGATAGTACAGAAATAGCACGATCACGACCTACTAAAATGGCAAGTGTTTTTCGTCCACCCTCTGTATCGCCTACGATATCACGGATATTGTTGGATAGCATGATAGCACCTACTAAAATCATACTTGGTACCGATAGTAAAACAGCATCAAGTGTAACTGTAAGCGTTTGAATATAAAAGGCGATTAAGACAATCCCCATCCCCATTACAGCACCAGATACAATTTCTCCAAAAGGTGAATAGGCAATAGGATAAGGACCCCCTGTATATAAAAATCCAATAAGCATACAAACGAGGCCAACAGCAGCTAGCCACCAAGAGGTAGAGGCACATATGTAAATGCCAAGTAGCATTGCGATTGCATAAAAGCTTAATGCAATAATCATAATTGTTTTTGGCTGAACACCATGACGAACAATGGTTCCACCAATACCGACAGAGTGCTCGTTATCTAATCCCAGCTTGTAATCGTAATATTCATTGAACATATTCGTTGCTGCTTGTATAAGCATACTTGCAATGAGCATAGCAAAAAATAGTCCAAAATCAATTGTTTGTTTTTCAATTGCTAGAGCAATTGCTGTCCCTAAAAATACTGGAACGAATGAAGCGGTTAAAGTGTGTGGGCGTGTTAAATGCCACCAAACTTTAAAACCCCTATCAGCTTCAATGACTTTGGTCATAAGGTCTTTCTCTCCTTCAAATGTTGTCGACTCTTCTTATTTTAAACGAAGATTGAGAAAATGGGTAGGTTCACAGCTTATTACATACAGTTCCATTGAAAAAAGTGATACAATAGAACATGCATTTATGAGCTGGAGATAATTTATGTATTTTATAGCAATCGTACGAAAAAAAGATTGTCTTACATATGTACGACGATTTTTTGAACGAATCAAGTAAAGGCTAGGTAGACGTCATGAATGTTTTTGTGTGCAAAAAAAGAGGGTTAGAAGAAATGATGGACTCTGTCCCCCACTGCAAAACCTAAGCACAATCAAACATTACACACATTGTCTCTGATAAAAGATAGAGAAACAGTTACAATGCCAAATATGATTGTTGATGTACATTGCAACAACGGAGGTAATTTTCATGCAACAGAAGTGGTACCAAGCCACAGAAGTAGAAGTGGACTCTTTGGGCCAAAGCCTTCATTTTTATATGGAAACAATTGAGGTTAGTCGCTTATCTGCGCTAGCATTTTATGCAGCGGGCGAGGGGAATTATAAAGGTGAACGATTTTATTGGCAAAATAGAGAAAAAACAATGACATTAGTAGGGCTAGGACATGCCTATACAATTCAGAATAACGCCAAAAATGATCGCTATGATGCCGTAGAGGCAGAATGGAAAAGCTTAACGAAGAATTGTATAAAGGGGCAGAGCGAGCTACAGCCAATTTTGTTTGGTGGTTTTACATTTGATCCACAAAATAATGTAGATGGAGAATGGACCAACTTTCCAGAGGCTTTTTTTGCACTTGCCACATATCAGCTTGTTATTCGAGATGACAAAGCCTATGTCAGCATTCATCTCATTTCAAAAGAACAGCAGGCAGAGGATCAATTTGAAGCGTTACGTAAAGAGAGAGATCACTTAATTCATGCTGCTCAAGTAAAAGAAGTGAAAACGTATTCAAAGCCTGAAATAACAAGTTATTATGAGCCCTATAAGGATCCGTATCTTGCATCCATTGACCAAGTGACAGCACTGATTAAGCAAAAAAAGGCAGATAAAGTTGTGATCGCGCGTTCCCTTGCATTGCAATTCAAAGAGCATGTTTCTTCACCTCAAGTACTGTCACAGATTATTCATGAACAGCCTGAGAGCTATTTATTTGGTTTAGAGCGTCAAGATTTATTGTTTTTTGGTGCGTCACCTGAACGATTAGTAAAGGTAGAGAATGGACGTGCCTTTTCATCTTGTATTGCTGGCTCCATCAAACGTGGAAAGACAGCAGAAGAAGATGAAGCCTATGGTCAAAGCCTATTGAATGACCCGAAAAATGGTGGCGAGCATCAATATGTGGTCGACATGATTGCGGACACATTCCGTAAAAATTGTGTCGATATGAGGATACCTGACAGTCCTCGCCTCCTAAAAATCAGAGATATACAACATCTTTATACTCCTGTTGAAGGTCAGTTAAATAGTGAAGCTACGATTTTACAGCTGACAAAGTCCTTGCATCCTACCCCTGCTCTGGGCGGTGTTCCAAGAACAGAGGCGATGGCAGCGATCCGTAAGTATGAGCCTATGAATCGAGGTCTTTACGCTGCACCAATTGGTTGGGTAGATGCGGAAGGCAACGGAGAATTTGCAGTAGCCATACGTTCGGCTGCTTTACTGAAAGACAAAGCTTACTTATACGCTGGTGGCGGAATAGTTGCAGATTCAGAGCCACAATCTGAATATGAGGAAACATTAGTGAAATTCCGCCCGATGCTACGTGCGTTAGGAGGACATTTAAATGAATGAAAGGGAGACTTTAACAAATTACGTTTATCATATGGTGGCAGCCCTTGTGCAAGCTGGTGTAGAAAATGTTGTAGTTAGTCCAGGTTCTCGCTCTACGCCTTTAGCTTATGCCTTTGCTTCTACGAAACAGCTTCATTTGTATCGCCAGGTTGATGAACGATCTGCTGCCTTTTTTGCATTGGGAATCGCAAAGGCTACAGCAAAGCCTGTAGTACTATTATGTACATCTGGAACAGCTGCAGCAAACTATTTTCCTGCCATTGTGGAAGCAAGTTATGCCCGTGTACCACTAATTGTTATTACGGCTGATCGTCCACATGAATTACGAGAGGTGGGAGCACCGCAAGCGATAAATCAGCCAAATTTATATGGTTCACATGTAAAATGGAGTGTAGATTTCCCATTAGCAGACAATGCTGCACCAACACTGCCTTTTATCGAGCGCCATATCGCACGAGCAGTAGCCATTGCGACAAGTGCACCATTTGGACCAGTGCATATTAATGTACCATTCCGGGAGCCATTATTAATTGATTTCCGAGATGAGTTACCAGAAACAACATTTAAACAAAGTAGGATGGCTCAGTTAATGCCTTCTGAGGTGGCTCAGCAAGAATTATCTTCCATTTTACGAGCATCAGAACGAGGCTTTGTGATTATTGGGGAACTGTCACTTGGTACTGACTTAACAATTATGTGGAATTTTGTTCGCCAGTTAAAATGGCCAGTTATAGTCGAGAGTTTATCAAACATGCGTACATCAGTACCAGAGGATTGTTTACCTTATATCATCACAACTTATGATGCTATTATGAAGAGTGATGAGTTTAAGGCGCTTGTTAAGCCGGATACAGTGCTTCGCTTCGGTGCACAGCCCGTTTCTAAATTCATCATGCAATTTATTACAAACTCACAGCCAACTGCTTATATTGTAGTCGATGAAGATCCGATGTTCCGAGACGCTACTAGTGTCTCTACTCATTTTATTCATGCGGAGATTGGAGAATGGCTGACGAATTTAGAAATCTCTGATACTGCACTAGAGACACAATATTTAGCTGAATGGCAGGATGCGAATGATATAGCGCTTGAATACATTGAACACTATTCCGAGGCTGCTATAGATGAGGGAGCAATGGTAAGTCGATTATTAAGGTTTATTCCAAATGGCAGTGATATTTTTGTGAGCAGCAGCATGCCCGTGCGTGATATTGATACGTTTTTAATGGCAACACCGAAAGATCTTCGTATCATTGCAAATCGTGGAACGAATGGTATTGATGGTGTCGTATCAACAGCAATGGGATTTAGTCAGAGGAATAACCGTGAAACCTATTTACTAATTGGCGATTTAGCCTTTTTACATGATATCAATGGTCTTATTGCATCAAGGTATCAACAATGTAACCTAACAATCATTGTTATGAACAATGATGGTGGCGGTATTTTCTCTTATTTACCACAATCCACTGTGGAAGCACATTATGAAGATTTATTTGGTACACCCACTGCCCTTGAATTTAATGATGTTGCTCAGATGTATGACATGGACTACATCCGTGTAGAAGATATTTCGGAGCTTTCCGAGAAGTTTTCAATTGTAAAAACGCGTCCATTGCGCTTGCTTGAAATTTTCACAGATAGAGAAGAAAATGTTTATGCACATCGGGCACTATGGAATCGCATTAATGCGGGGTTAAAAGCATGGCAAAGCTAATGATTCGAGGACTTGAAACACATGTAGAAATTTGGAACGAGAGAGCACAGCAAACGCTCGTTGCCCTACATGGTTTTACAGGTAGTACGACTTCATGGCGAAATTTAGCGAAAGCTCTGCCACATATACGATTGATTGCGATTGATTGCATTGGGCATGGTCAAACAGCAGTACCTAAGGAAATCAGTCGTTTCTCCATGGATGAACAAATCCAAGATTTAGAAGAAGTAATTAGCCAGCTGCAGCTAGAGAGATTTACGCTGATAGGCTATTCAATGGGGGGAAGAATTGCATTATCGTATGCAATCGCCTACCCTGAGCGAATCAAAAGGCTTATTTTAGAAAGTGCTTCTCCTGGTTTACGAACTTCACAGGAGCGTTCTGAGCGTTGTGCGAGAGATAACGCTCTAGCTGAAAAAATTATGAATAATGGATTACAATCATTTGTGAATACATGGGAGAACATCCCTTTGTTTGAATCCCAAAAATTTTTACCAGACAATGTAAGACGAACGATTAGGACAGAAAGGCTTTCTCAGAAGGTGGAGGGCCTAGCGGGAAGCTTACAAGGTATAGGAACGGGTAATCAGCCATCAAATTGGATGTCATTAGCAGAGCTTGAATTTCCTGTTCTTTTAGTAACGGGCTCACTAGATGAGAAGTTTTGTAAAATTGCACTAGAAATGAAAGCGTTATTAAAAAATGTTAAGCATACGACAGTAAATAACGCTGGACATGCAATTCATGTGGAAAATCCCGCTGAGTTTGCTACAATAATAGAGGAGTATTTAACGTAATCAATTTACGTTGGTGCCTCGACAATGAACGAGGATTATATATGATTAGGAGGCAATTCAATGACACGTCAATGGACTACTTTACATACTTATGAAGACATTAAGTATGAATTTTATAACGGTATAGCAAAAATCACGATTAACCGTCCAGAAGTACGCAATGCATTCCGACCAAAAACGGTAATGGAAATGATTGATGCTTTTTCACGTGCACGTGATGACAAAAATGTTGGAGTTATCATTTTAACTGGTGAAGGTGAACATGCTTTCTGCTCAGGTGGAGATCAAAAGGTTCGCGGTCATGGCGGCTATGTTGGAGAAGATGAGATCCCACGTCTAAACGTTCTGGACTTACAACGTTTAATCCGTGTAATTCCAAAACCTGTAGTAGCGATGGTTGCAGGTTATGCAATCGGTGGGGGACATGTATTACATGTGGTATGTGACCTAACAATTGCGGCTGACAATGCTCGTTTTGGACAAACTGGACCAAAAGTTGGTTCATTTGATGCTGGTTATGGCTCAGGCTATCTTGCACGTATTATTGGTCATAAGAAGGCACGAGAAATTTGGTATTTATGCCGTCAATATGATGCACAGCAAGCACTTGATATGGGATTAGTGAACACTGTTGTTCCTTATGAGCAATTAGAGGACGAGACTGTACAATGGTGTGAAGAAATGCTACAAATGTCACCGACTGCTCTACGCTTCTTAAAAGCAGCTATGAATGCAGATACAGATGGTTTAGCAGGTCTTCAACAAATGGCTGGCGATGCTACACTTCTTTATTACACAACGGATGAAGCAAAAGAAGGCCGTGACGCATTTAAAGAGAAACGCCAACCAGACTTCGGTCAATTCCCAAGATTCCCTTGATTAATTGAAGGTTTGAAAAGCTCGTATCTGATTAGAGATACGAGCTTTCATAGTGTTGAAAAACTAAATGGTCAAGGGACTCTTTGTGAACACTACTAAGTCAAATGAAGGTGATTTCCGTTCCAGGCTACTCGCTTTGCCGCTGACGCTTCGCTTTCG
>NZ_JBNNMG010000100.1:0-14089 GCF_050272555.1 Lysinibacillus sp. NPDC047702
GTCGGAACGGAGATCAACCCCTCGTTTTGAAAAAGGGTTATACTTTTTAATTTGTCACCTTGATGTCATTGACATAATAGTATTTCAACAACATGTAAAAATGATCCTTCATTTTTATTGCAAAAAAAATTTGGTATTGGTTGGACCGTGAATCTTGCAAATAAATGGAGTTATATCATTGTACTCGTCATATTCTTGCCGATTTTATTAATCATTTTTATATAGGGGGGAGATTGTATGAAAAAGCTTTTATTTCTTTGCTGCGCACTCTTATTAGTAACAGCCTGCGCTCAGAAGGAAAATAACACAAAAGGATCAGAAACTAAAGGAGGACATGACATGAACACATTGTTTATTGGAAAATGGGAAGGAAATATCGAGACGCCAAATGGAGCACTTCCGATTATTGTTGATTTGCAAGAGGATAGTGGAACATTATCAGTTCCTGTACAAGGATTATCCAATTATCCATTTCAGAACATTCAATATAATGGCGATCAAGTAAAGGTTTCTATCAGCTTAAGTGGCTCGGCTGTTGAAATTAATGGGACATTAAAAGATGAGCAAATTGAAGCAACATTTCAACAAAATGGTGGGAAATTGCCACTGATATTAAAACCCTATAAAGAACAACCTAAACAACCTGTTACGTATGAAACATTGAAAATTCCCGTTCAAAATGGTGAGTTAACAGTGGCCCTTCAAAAGGCTAGTAAAGAGCCATCTCCAGTCGCTCTTATTATAGCAGGCTCTGGTCCAACTGATAAGGATGGTAATTCTGCTATAGCTGGTAAAAATAATAGTTTAAAAATGATTGCGGAAGGATTGGCCAATGAGGGCATCGCAACTGTTCGCTATGATAAACGTGGACTTGGCGATAATATGTCCCTTTTAACAAAGGAAGAGGATATTACCATTGATCAATATGTGGATGATGCCGTTCAAGTGATTAATACCCTATTGGCTGATAAAGCTTATACAAGTGTTCATATTATTGGTCATAGCGAAGGCTCGCTTATCGGTTTACTAGCAGCCCAAAAAACAAATGTAGAATCCTTCGTTTCAATTGCAGGCGCCGGAAGACCAGCAGATGAAATTCTATTAGAGCAATTGAAAGGCCAGTTAGCGCCTGCGCTTCTAAAAGAAACGACAGATGCCCTTACATCCCTGAAAAAAGGTGAACAAGTAAAGAACGTTTCTCCTGAGTTACAGTCATTATTCCGTTCTTCCGTTCAACCATACATGATTTCTTGGTTAAAGTATAACCCTGCAAATGAACTTGCAAAAGTGAATTGCCGCGTTTTACTTATTCAAGGAACGAATGATATTCAAATAGTAGCAACAGATGTAGAAGCGTTAAAGAAAGGTAAACAAGATGCCGAGCTGCATTATATGAAGGACATGAACCATGTGTTGAAAAAGGCCCCAACAGATCGCGCTGGGAATTTAGCAACCTATTCAGACCCTACATTATCGCTACATGAAGAATTGCTACCAGCACTTCAGCAATTTATTAAAAATGAAAAGTAAGACCTAGCTAGATGAAGTTGTACAGTAACTTCATCTAGTTTTTTCTATGAGAATCATTATCAATTATTTGAATTTCTGTTAAACTAGTTAAATGACAATGGTTCAAGATAGAAGGAGTGCTTTACCTCGATGAAATTAAGTGATCATATATTTTTGTGGAATCACGCATATATCAAAATTATGGATGTACGCTTTACTATAATGGAGCAAGGGGAGGACTTTGGTCCCTACCGATTGCCATCCAGTGCCTTTCTCTATACAAAGAGAGGCAGTGCACAAATTTGGATGGACAAAAGCAGGCATATGGTACAACCATTTTATGTCCTTCATGCAGGAAAAGGGATACATATTGAGATTGTCGCAGAGAAAGATTTTGAATACTTTATGATTTTCTATAAAGCGATTCTCCCATTACCTAAACGACAAGATATTGAAGCCTTATTGGAAACAAATAATCCATTCCAATACCAGTATGCTTTTGCACCCCATAATCAACTTGCTCTTTTTGACAAAGCTGAGCAGATGAATAGTATTTGGTTACAATCATCTGACAAAGAGCTAAAAAATTTACATATCAAATCATTATTTTATCAATTTGTCTATGAGCTTGTACGGCAAATGCATACACAGGAAATTCGTCCATTAAAGCCAGATATAGTGGAGGAGGCAGTTCGCTATATAAAAGAAAATTATTATAAACCCCTGACGCTTGAAATATTAGCACAGGAATTAACCTGTAGTGTAGGCTATTTATCAAAGCTATTTAAAGAAAAAATGCATACGAGTCCTATTCATTATTTAGGCGAAATAAGGGTAAATAAGGCAGCGAAATTACTTTTGGAAACAGAAGCTACGTTACAGGAAATTGCAGAGCATGTTGGGTACCCTGATGGACATTCATTGAGTCGTAGCTTTAAACGACATAAGGGCGTATCCCCAGCTCAATATAAAGTAGAATGGAGACAAAAACGGCAAGGTGAAGATTTGCCACTTTGGAAAAGAAGATATGCTATTCTCCCAGATCCATTCGAGTGGTATATTGATGATGAAATTGAAAATCATTATCAACGAAAGGGAGCAATGGAAATGTCGAAGTACAAAAACATGAAATTAAAGGCCATGACCTTGTTTATGTGCCTCTCATTGTTGCTAGCAGCATGCTCAAATGCAACAAATACAAATACTTCACAATCAGCATCAAATCAAGTGGAAACACAAGCAAATAGCGGACAAGAGGCTGTACAGGAAGGTAAAACAAGAATTGTTTCTACACCAAGAGGTGATGTAGAAGTGCCTGCACAACCACAACGAGTAGCCTCAGATCAGTATATGGGACAACTATTAAAGCTAGGTATTATTCCAGTTGGTGTACGAGAAGGGATGTTACAGGAGGCTTGGATTGAAAAATCAGATATTTCTAAAGAGATATTAGCTAAAATAGAGAATTTGGGTAATTTTCCAATGAACCCTGAAAAACTGATTATGTTGGAGCCAGATTTAATTATTGGGTCCATAGAAGAAAATATCGAGCAATATGAAAAGATTGGTACAACAGTCTTTATCCCTTATTGGGAGGAGCTTTCGACTGCAGGGCCATTAGAAAAATTCAGAAGAATTGCAGAAGTATTTGGAAAGGAACGAGAAGCAGACCAGTGGATAGAGGAGTACAAGAACAAGGTTGAGGAAGCTCGTAAACAAATAGATGGTATTATTAAAGAAGGAGAAACCGTTTCAGTCGTTCAATTAAGCCCTACAGGTTTGTATGTGCTAGCTGCTGATGGTGGAAATTATGGTAGTAATACGATTTATCAGATGTTGAAATTACCTCCTACTGAACAAGCGTTAAATATGAAAGAAGGATTTGAAAATATCTCTTTAGAGGTATTGCCACAGTATTTAGGTGATCATGTATTTGTTTATGTAAATTCACAGGAAGATGCCAAAGAAATTTTAAACAGCCCAATTTGGCAGGGAGCTCCTGCTGTTAAAAATGGCAATGTATATATGTATGGTGAATTTGAAGATGAATTTGTCATGGAAGATCCATACTCATTAGAAATGCAGCTTGATAAAATTGTTAAGGTTTTATTGGGAAAAAAGTAAGTTCATTTAAATAATCGTTAAAAATAGACTTGCTAAGCTAAGAGGCAAGTCTATTTTTGTATGCATCCATACTAAATTAGCGCATATTGCCGATAATGGATGATCGACTATCCTGCATTTTCTTCACAAAATTTGTCATTGCATCAAAAGCTTCATTTCGTTTATTGTTCATACTTTGCAGGCGCAGCATATCCATTTGCTGTGAGTTGCTTAGTGTATCGATTTGACCTTTTACTGTTTGAAGCTGCCCATTAATTTCTGCTTGCCTTGCTGTATCAGTTGTAGCTGCTTTTTCTACATTTAATTGGTTAATCTGGTCATTTAAGTTAGCTAGTTGTTCATTTCTTGCTTGAACCTCTGTCAATTGTGTTTGTAATTGGTTCTCTAATAGGTTTGTTCTTTGCTGTTGAACCATTATTAAGGCTGTTTCTAAATCGACAGAAGATAAATCAATGGGAGCCATCCCCTGATTGCCTACTCCTTGAATGGAAGCTGCAGATGATTGGTCTGCTCCTGCAAATAATAAACCAACGACTAATGTGCTACCAATAACTAATTTTTTCATAGAATATCCTCCTAAAAAATGATCAGGGAAGAATTAAACACTTTTTCTACATTCCCTAAAAAAATAGTTTAGCGTATCAAGGTTAAAATTAGTTTAAAAAAAATTAGGACTTTAGAAGGGAAATTATGAAAAAACGTTCTCGCTTATGATTACCCTCTACATCAAATTTTATTGACAAAGATGGTAAGTGCGCTTAGTATTATTGATAAGTGCACTTACTAATTTAAGAATGGGTGAATAATTATGTGGAAATATGAGAATTCGATTATTACTGAAGCTACACCAAAAGCTATTTGGAAGCTATATAGCAATGTTGGTAAATGGAAAAAATGGGACGGTAGTATAATGGAAGTAAAAATTGATGGGCCATTTGAAGAAGGTATCACAGGGTATTTAACACTTCTAGGACAGGAACCTTTACTATTTACGCTTACAGAAGTGAAAGAAAATAAACTTTTCACCAATACAACAATTCTCGAACAGTTAAGCATTAAGATGGATTTTCGTCATGAAATAGAAGTTCTTGGTTTGCAGACAAAGGTGACACATAGTGTAATCCTATCAGGACCGAATGCGGAAATGATTGGGAATCAAATTGGTCCTATGATTACACAAGAAATTCCGAGTAGTATGTCCAATTTAAACCAGCTTGCTAGTGGTGATATCTCATGAAGCAAAGATTTTGGATAGGGGTTGTATCAGAAGAACATGTTAAAATAGGTGAAAAAGGTGGGTTTGCACAGCTTTGTCATGGAAAATATGCACCTTTAAAGAGAATGAAAGCAGGAGATTGGTTAATATACTATTCGCCAAAAACCAAATATCCAGACGGCAATCCTCTTCAAGCCTTTACTGCTATTGGAACGGTTAAGTCAGGGTACATTTATCGAGTGGAAATGGCTCCTCAATTTATTCCCTACAGGTTGGACATATTGTATCAGCCCTGTCAAAGTATAAGCTTTGCACTTATCAAATCAAAGCTAACATTCGTATCTGAAAACGCCAATGTAGGTTTATTATTTCGTAGAGGACATTTTGAAGTAACTAAACAAGATTTTATGACAATTGCAAATGCAATGGGGGTGGATTTTAGTGGATTGGAAATCGAAGTTTAATGATCCAAAAGAAAGCTCAGGTTTTTTATTATGGCAAGTTACGCAAGCTTGGCAGAGGATGATTATAAAGGAACTGAGCAAGATAGATCTGACACATGTCCAGTTTGTACTATTAACTGCTTGTGATTTTCTACATGTAAATGGTGAGACGGTTACTCAAAAAAAACTTGCGGATTTTACAAAATTAAATAGTATGATGGTTTCAGATGTTGTCAGAACACTTGAGGCTAAAGGATTTATTTGTAGAAACAAAAACCCTTTAGATAAGCGCGAAATACTACTTTCACCAACTGAGGAGGGGTCAAATAAAATTAAAATTGCGTTACCGATTGTTGAAAATACGGATGCCCAATTTTTTAAGCCTATTCACGATAAGCAACATAGTTTTAATGAGGAGCTACTCTCACTGCTATCTCTAAAAGCAGAAGTGGATGAGTGAGAGTTTTAATGTAGAGAAAAATCATTTATGTAAAACCTAATTTGCGTGAGAAATCAATTTGAGAGACGTTGATTTCTCGCGCTTTTTATTTAACAGAAATATACATATTCCAACCTCTTTTATGATACGCTAAACCAACATATTAAAATACAATAAATGGCGGAGGTGAACATAGATGAAAATGAGAAATCAATATACTTGTCCGTTAGAATTAACCCATGATATAACACGAGGAAAATGGAAGCCTATGATTTTATGGCAACTTGCCAAAGGACCTGCATCTCTTTCACAACTTGTTAAAGATATTCAAGGAATTACTCAAAAAATGTTATTAGAGCATCTAAACGATTTAATGGAATTCAACATTATAGAAAAAACCTCTTTTGAAGGTTATCCATTAAAAGTAGAGTATCGTTTAAGCGAGAGAGGTAAAAAACTCTACGAAGCAGTAGAAATTATGCAAAATGTGGGCATTCAATTAATGCAGGAGCATGGAATGGAAGATTTCTTAAGAATGAGGGGATTCATTGAATAAAAAAGATACTTACGAAAAAGTGGGTACTGTTCGATAGTTTCAAAGCTCCGTATACTATTTCTAGACAGCATTGAATCAGAAAGGAGTATATACTTAAATGAATAATTTACAGAATTCAGTTAACAGGCTGCTAGAACAGCAAAATACGGCATTCGTAGGCTCCATCGATCATGAGGGGTTTCCTCAAGTGAAGGCCATGCTTGCACCACGCGTAAGGGAGGGCTTTCATACTTTTTATTTTACAACGAATACGTCCTCTATGCGGGTAGCCCAATTCCGGAATGAACAAAGGGCAAGCATTTACTTTTGCGATCAAAAGCGTTTTGAAGGGGTAATGTTCAAGGGAACTATGGAAGTGTTAGAGGATCTGGCATCTAAGGAGTTAATCTGGCAAGATGGCGATACACTGTATTATCCACTTGGTGTAACGGATCCTGATTACTGTGTATTAAAATTTACCTGCTTGTCTGGAAGATACTATAACAATTTTTCTTCCAAAACCTTTGAAGTGTAATGGAGTAGAAAATTCTTGGTTTCACGGTATGTTAGAAGCTATGAAGTCTGCACAAGCGTGTGGGCTTTTTTTAATGCTTCTTCCTATTGAACGTGAAGGATTGAGTGCGTAATGGTGATAGAAAAAACTTTTTTTGTTTTTTAAAAAATAAAATGAACTTTTCATGATCCCTGTTTGTATAGTAAGTGAAATACAAAATAGGGAGGTTATATTTTGGAACTTATTGTTAAGGATATTGTGAAAAAATTTAATGGTGTAAACGTATTGAACGGTGTATCGACTACATTTAAATGGGGCCACTGCTATTTATTGCTTGGCCAAAATGGAGCGGGGAAATCTACATTATCAAAGTGTATAGCAGGCGATCTAAAATCAGATAATGGTTCTATGCAAATCCAGGGTTCGTCCGTTAATGTACACGAGCAGGTAGCGCTGCAATATCAATTTTTTTTGAGTTATCAGCATCTTAAAATTCGCGAAGTGATTGCTCTTTTTGCTACATTGACGAACAACAGGATTGATTTGAGTGAGCTATATGAAATATTAGGGTTACCAACGTATGATCATATTTTGTTGAAAAATGCGTCAGGCGGTCAGCGAAAAGCAGTATCCATCTTCCTTTCTTTTTTATTAAATAAACCAATCATCATTTTAGATGAGCCATTTGCTGATTTAGATTTAACAAAGAAAAAGCAATTGATGTTTTACCTACAGCAGGAAATTAGTCAGCGTAATAAATTGCTCATTATTATTAGTCATGAGGTGGCAGGATTAGAGCCATTATTTGATTATGTTGTCATCTTGAAAGAGGGTAAAATCATTGAAAATGCTACACAAGATGAGCTCTATAATAAATATACTGACGCAAAATTGCCAGGAATTGAAGGTCTTTATTACGAAGCGACAGGTCAAATTTTAGGAGGAAAAGCAGGATGATCAAGCAAATTGCACGTATGTATATGTTGGAAAGTATTCGTAACCCAGGAATGGCTATTGGAAATTTGTTGCCAGGATTTATGTTTATGGGCATATCATTTTTTGCTAAAAGCGTGATGACTGAAGAATCATTTAATTTTTTGATTAAAGGTCAGTTTTTACCGATTTCTATAATAATGCTAATCTTTTTCTTTTCTTTTTCTAGTGCTACAATCTATTTAGCAGATATGAAAGCCAATAAAACCCTACAATGGGTGCAGCGTACAGGCATTAAGCCACACACTTACTATATAGGGATGGGAATCGGTGTCTTTACTTTACTAAATCTATTTTTAGTGTTAATATTCACTGGTTACTCATTTATTATTGATATATCATTATCATCATTTTTACTAATTATTTTAATAAGTAATTTTGTATTACTGGCTTTGTATCCATTGAGCTTTATATTGGCAGGTCTATTTAAAAATGAAAAAGTGGCAACAAGTATGCTTGTACCGATTATGATGTTATTTATGTTTTCCATACAAATGTCAACGATGTTTTTAACATTAGCGAAAAAAAACCCCCAGGATTATTTTATTTTCTTAATCTGGAACCCGATGCTATATTTATTTGATAGCTTGCAAGTGTCTTTAAATTTAATAGGAGAAACTTGGCTTCCGCAATATCAGTATTTTATGATTTTAACAATTCTTAGCTTGGTTCTAGCAGCCATCGCTAAAAAAGTATATACCAGTAAGTAGGTGATTTTATGGGAATTGGATTTATTGTATCTTTAATTGCAAATGGAGTTTTGACTATTATTATTTTGGGAATTACAATCCCGATGGATAAAAAATATGTTGTACGCGAAAATAGAAAAATTAATTATAAAAAAACAACAATTTATTTACGTTGGAATGTATTTGATACTTTAACGCTCGTTTTAGCCATTTATACAATACTTTGTGTGCAGGCAGTTTTCTTTCTTTTGGCCTCCTCTCAAACAATCGAAAATCCATATGTGCAGTTTTTTGCAAATCAATCGTCAGCATGGGTCATTGTAATAGTCGCATACTTGGTTCAACGTCTATCTATGACTTTAAAGTCCATTAAGGCTCATTGGGGGGATGAGCTAGATGATGAGCAATGAGGAGTGGATGGAGGTCTATAAAAGTGGCGATATTGAGGGCTTTGAACAGCTCTATAGTCGTTTGTATGAGCCTCTGTACTGCTTTTTATTTCGTTATACTCGTGAGGAGCAGCTAAGCATTGATATTGTGCAAGATACCTTTGAGCGTTTACAATATATAAAAGAAGACTTTGACCAGCAAAAGGGAACGGTTAAAGCATTTTTATTTCAAATCGCTTACCGCTTAATGATCAATAAATTAAATCGCCGTAAAAAGTGGCGCACACTCTTTCCGTTTTTAGTACCAACAGAAAGTCGTCGTCTATCGACTGATGAAAAATTAACGATACAAGAAGCCATACTTCAATTACCTGATAAGCAACGAGCTGTTATTTTGCTTGTGTATTATCATGATTTGCCACAGGAGGAAATTGCACAAATTTTGTCCATCCCACTTGGTACCGTTAAATCAAGATTACATAATGCGATAAAGGCTTTAAAGGAAGAGCTAAAGGAGGATTTCGATGCTTAAGAATGAATTTAACAAGGAGCAATGGCTAAAAGACAGCTTAGATCATGATAAAGTGGAGATTCCCAAGCAGCTAATCACATATAAGAAAAGTCGCTGGCAACGTTTTATCCAGTATTTAGCCTCTCCTACGAAAGATCCATTAGAACCTATTTGTTCATCCTCAGTCGGCTACACTTCTTTGAAACTATTGCCTATCGTCACAGCTGTATTTATTACAATTCTTCAAATTTTGTTACAATAAAATGAATAACTCTTAAATATTTCACTGCCACAGTCATTAGATTGTGGTATTTTTAATGAATAGAGTACTATTTATTGTATTTTGGATTTATTTTGGGGGGGTGAATATCTTTGAAGGTTTTTAGAAATATTCCACAGCCAAACAAGATAAGAGGTCAGCTTCATAGAGCACTTATACTCATTACTTTTATCATTGGACTTTGTATATTTATTCCAACTCTTTTCATTGAGTTCCGACAAACCATTCAACATCAAAATGAAGAGATGGCAAATTATTTAAATGCTCAAACATATTTTTTTGAAAGCTGGTTAACAGAACGTTCCGGTGATATACATACTATTGCTAATTTAGACTTTGTAAAAGGTTATCATTATGAAAAGGCACAAGCTTTTTTTCAAGATTTTAAAGATAAAACAGATTTTGCGGACTTGATCTTCGTCAATAAAGAGGGCATTGTGCAATTTGATACAGTTACTGAGTTCTCAACAAATGGGACAGGTGTAAATGTACAAAATCGAGAGTATTTTCAAATTGCTAAAAAAACACAACAACCCTACATCACAGATATTTTAATCAGTAAGGTTACCAATCAGCCTATTGTTGCATTTGCCTCACCTATTTTGAATGAGCAGCAACAATTTAATGGAGTAGTTTTTGGAACCGTGAATGTCCAGACAATCAATCAGCTACTTTATGAATCAAGGGTCGGCTTTCTTGGACATGCCTATATTATGAATCAGGATGGCATGATGCTGACTGCATTAAATGTCGGAAAAAATGATAACTTATCTGAACAATTCAAAGTGGATGAGCATATTCTTAATTTCGCTGTCAATAATACTGCAAATGACCTTCATATTTATAAAGTCATGAACAGGAAATGGGTGTTTGCGAAAAGTAAGCCGATCAATCAAGGGAAATGGTTTATTATTTCAGAAATTGGTTTATTCGATGCATTAAAGCCACTCATTATTCGATTTCTTCTCATAGCCATATGTATTGTCATAGGGTCATTCTTTACCATTAGAGTTATGCTACAGCTTTCAAAAAAAATTGAAGAACCCATTCAACAGCTTCTGACAGGTGTTGGAAAGGTACAGCAAGGAAATTATGAGTATCAAATAAATGAACAGCAGCTGGCGCCTTATGCACAGGAATTTCAGGAGCTTTGTTCATCCTTTAATGACATGAGCACCAAGGTCAAACAGGATACAATTTTATTGAAGGAATTATCGGTAACCTGTCAGCTGACAAAGCTCTATAACCGCCGTTACCTGATTGAGCAGGGAGAGCTTGTTTTTGAGAAATGTTTAGAAGATGAAAATGCTTGTTCATGTATAGCCATTGATATTGATTTTTTCAAAAAGGTTAATGATACTTATGGACATTTAATTGGTGATGAAGTGTTAAAGCATGTGGCCAACATCATTTCTAATTCTGTGCGAAGAGTTGATCTGATTACAAGGTATGGGGGAGAGGAGTTTGTTATTTTATCACCAGATACATCAATAGAAAGTGCCATAAAAATTGCAGAAAGAGTTCGCGAAAATGTAGAAGCGAATACATATACAAATGACCATTTAAAGATCAATGTAACGGTGAGTATTGGCATTGCAGAGTATGGTCAAATCAGCGATGCTTCAACATTTTATGAGCTGCTTGATAAGGCTGATCAAGCTCTTTATATTGCCAAGGAAAGTGGTAGAAATCAGCTTAGAGTGTATGATAGCACAAATCAAGTAGATTCGAACATTTAAATAGGGTGGTCTAGATGAAGGAGATTATATTAAATGAATTACAAGGAATTGGAAATAATTATAAAATAAAGATTCTTTAGGAAGTATAATATTAAAGGTATGGGTCTTTATAAAGCGGTTTGAGTGGGGGTTAGTTATGAACTAGCCCCACTTTTAACCCCATTTTCGATAGCGCGCTCAAGGATGGGAAAACCCTCACTGAGTGAAGTTTCACTTTATTGTTTTTGTACTAATTCAATAATTTGTTCTGCCATGTGCTCTGCTTGATTGATAACAGAGATTGGATCTGCTGCGAAGAAGTACTTCCCTTCGAATGTAATCACTTTGTTATTTTTTACGACATCCAAATTACTCCATGTAAAAGTCGTTTCATATTCTTGATCATAATCTAAAATCCCCACATAATCCCCTACATAGTCACCTACAATTTCCCATGAAATACGTTGCTTCTGCCAATCTCCGTTACTATCTTCTATTAGTTTTTGAATAGATGTTGGTGCTGTAAGTTTTAATAAATCATACATCGCTTCACCGCCTGAGTTACCACTTGGAATCACCGCAATTTCTTTCTCTGTTAACGTAAATAGTGAGAATGTTATGCCTTCTGGGATTACGGCTTTAATTTTTTCTTCAGCTACCTTTGCACGTGCCATGTAATCTGCTATAAACTTCTTCGCATCCTCTTGGTGATTTAACATCTCGCCGATTGCTGTAATTTCTGCTTCCACGCTGTCGTAGCTAGCTGTACTGAACACAATCGTCGGTGCAATTTTTTCATATTGCTCTACATTTTTTTCGGCAAACGTAATAATTAAATCTGGTTTTAGACTAGTAGCTGTTTCTAAAGATACAGCATCTTCATTTCCAAGATCTACAATGTCCTGCCCTTGATAGTAATCTTTTAAAAATTCACCATAACCAATGACCTTTGTTGTTGAAGCAACTGGTACAACACCTATAGCTAATACGTGACCTAAATCCCAATCTACAATTACACGTTGTGGGTCTATTGGTACTTCTACTTCACGTCCTACCGAATCTGTTACAATACGTGTTGTTTCAGTCATTGTGGATTCCTTGTCACCATTTGTACCTTCTTGTTCTTGAGATGTATCCTCATTTTTGCTACCACAAGCCGCCATTATTAGCAGTAGGCTCATTAACAACATTACCAATACAGATTTTTTTATGTACTTATTCATTATCCTTCTCCTTTAACTATAGTATATCATTATATTGAAAATGATTATCATTTTCAATGGTGTATTTTAAAAGATTATGGGACTACGTTTTAACAACTACAAACTTTTTATCTACAGATCTTATGTCCCAACAGAAACACTAGGAATACAGCTGATAAGTTTCTTATGAGTGCATCGATTGAGCCAATTTGTCTAGACAACAAATACGATCGTGAGTTTTCGCTTTTCTTCTATAGGAGAATGCGAAATTTTTGAATAAAAGGGAAATCAACTACAAGTTATGATGAAGAACCTTAATATTAACTCTTCAAAATGTTATGATAAAACTTAAAAAAGCATTGAATTTTAACAACTTAAACTTTTATATAACTAAATATAATAAAATTGGAGTGATAGGATGGATTACGAATTAGTAAAAGAAAGAATAAAACTTATTACTTTTAGAATTAGAGAGATAGGCGGAGAAGTTCAGGAGGTCATTATTGATGAACCATCTTCTCTTGAACAAATACTTCAAACAGAAGAAAGCTTAGGGATTAAACTACCTATTAGTTTCAAGAAAGTTTTAACAGAATTCTCAGGAAATTTTAGCTTACGTTGGTTTTTACCTGACGATATGGAACAACCGAATGAATTTAGAGAATTTTTTTGTGGAACACCTCACTGGAGTTTGGAACTTCTCCCTCAACTTGAAGAAGACCGAAAAGGTTGGATAGACAATGTATTTCCGAACCCTGAAGACGAATATGATGTTGTGTGGCATAATAAATTAGCTTTTTGTGAAGTGGGAAATGGCGATTATTTTGCATTTGATATGAAAGATGATATTGATGCTCAGATAGTTTATCTTAGCCACGATGATGGAAAAGGACACGGATTTAAGATTGCAAATAATTTCAGCGAATTCATTGAGAATTGGTCAAGAATAGGTTTTGTAGGGTGTGAGGATTGGCAGTGGCTACCTTTCACAACAAGTTCTATAAGCGGTATAAATCCAGATGGCGAAGCAGCAAAAAGCTTTAGGACTTGGTTGGGACTAGATATTTAATTATTTAAAAAAACATTGAATTTACTTCCAATGCTCTTTTTGGCTGTTAACTTGAATTTCTAGAAGTGTGGGTAAATGAATAATTTTTAATTAACAGGTCATACTAAAACGGATTTCACTTATGAAATCTATAATGATGAGGAGGATGGAAAATGAGTAGGTTTGAACAATTAGACCCCAAATCTCAGAAAATCCACCGCAACTGGTCAAGGATTAAGCATTCTAAATCTCAAGTAAATGGTGAAACGGAGATTACCCTCCATAACCGTCTCTTGAGAAGTGAAGCAAAGGCCCGTCAGTTTTAATCATGCTAGAAAAGTAAGTGTCATCAAGCCCAGAATTTATTCTGGGCTTTTTTATTTATTGTATCTTTTGAAAACCCCTTGCTATGCGAGGGGTTCTAAAGAGCTTCTAGCTATGGACAAGAAAAAAACCCCCAGCCATACAATGAATTCAGG
>NZ_JBNNMG010000101.1:0-13995 GCF_050272555.1 Lysinibacillus sp. NPDC047702
CTATCTGGAAAAACATAAAAGATAGAGAAATCCGACTTTGAATTCATTCAAAGTCGGATTTCTCACGAATTGAAGCTAGTTATGTCCCAGCCTCTCCTCACAAACAGAGTGACAAATCTACAGCTCTCCTTCAAGGAAATTGATGAGATATGTTTCAGGCTTTGCAAGAAATTCTTTAAAGCTGCATAAATTAGCATACTTCTGATGCTCCACATCATAGCAGCCAATTTGTCCTTTTTTCTTTGGATTCCATACTATTTGTAAATCAGAATAATTATCTACATGTGCTGATATACGCAGTAGCTTTTGACGGTCAATCTTCATTTCAATGGTGTCTGTCAGTGTGAAAAAGTCGATATATCTGATGTCATAGTCATTGCTATCTAGCTCAAGTTGTAGCTTTTCTCCTGTAAGGAAGCTAATCAGTTCATTACTCAATTTATATTTTTTTAACTCATATTTTTTGTTCTCCAAATCATGAAGCTGAGCTGGCTCCAATGCTTTCAAATAGTCAGCTAAAATAGTATTTTTATTGCCAATCGCAATCGTATATGGACGCTCGCCATCCTTTTCAGCTAAAGTAACGTTTGCGCCTCGTTCAACCAAGTATTTCACCATTGTTAGATTCCCCATACTTGTTGCCACTGTTAATGGAGTTGCTTGATAAGGATAAACCATATCCGGTTTATTAAAATTAATGTCCACCCCTTGATCGAGTAAATATGTAATTGTCCTCATATCATGATTCGACACAGCCTGACGCAATACTGGACCACCGTACTGTCTTATATCCAGACCTAGCTCATGAATGAGTGAAATATTATTTTTATTACCATAGTAGGCCTGTGAATAGGCACCAGAATTGACCTGATTCAGCATGTCCAGCTTCGCTCCATGCTTTACAATATAACGTACTACATCTTCTTTACAATAACGAACAGCTACCAAAAAGGCTGGATTATTTTTAACGTTCAAATTTACACCATGCTCTACTAGCAACTTTATAACATCCAGTCTCTGTAATCTTAGCGACAAATCTAATGGACTTAACGAGATATTCTGATTCAATATCATGTCCTCTTCAATATTCCAGCCCTCTTCAATAGTAAGCAGTAAAGCGGGAACATTTCCGTTGTAAATATGCATTGCTATTTCTGGAAGATCGTGAAATTTACCGATATTTTTTAGATTAATCATCTACCCCATTCCTTTCTTTATGAAAAGTATAGATAACAACTTTAGCGAAAACAACGGTACATAAGATTTATAGCATCAGCTAGCAAGTTAATGAAAGATTATATAAGTATTAAGGTATTTTCCATCTTTAATTAGCACCCTAAATGTTGAATAATTCTCCGAAATAATGTTGCTCATTCAACTTTTGTATTAAATATTTGTAAATTTGTCATTATTTACAGTACATTCTAATATAATAGAAATAATCGATTATACTACAGCTTTTTTCTATAAAAAATAGAATCCCCAATCCCTAATTAGATTGAAGATTCTATGCTATGGAAACGGTTGTCCAAATGTTGCTTTACATCTGCTGTCTCCAAGTATTTATTTTAAAGCAAGTGCTTTATCAGTTGTTTCATTAATCTCTTTAAGAAGCTCTGGATTTTGTGCTAATGATAAGCCATAAGATGGGATCATTTCTTTAATTTTTGGCTCCCATTCTTTGATTTGTTGAGGGAAACATTTATTGATTACCTCAAGCATAACGTGAACAGCCGTAGAAGCACCTGGTGAAGCTCCAAGTAAAGCTGCAATTGATCCATCAGAAGCGCTTACAACTTCCGTACCAAATTGAAGCGTACCTTTTCCACCAGCTTCTGTGTCCTTAATTACTTGTACACGTTGTCCAGCAACAATGATATCCCAATCATCGCTCTTCGCATTTGGGATGAAATCACGTAACTCATCCATGCGCTGCTCTTTTGAAAGCATAAGCTGTTGGATTAAATACTTTGTTAATCCCATCTCTTTAACGCCTGCCGCTAATAAAGTTGTGATATTATGCGGTTTTACAGAAGCAAATAAATCCATATTTGAACCTGTTTTTAAGAACTTAGGTGAGAACCCTGCGAATGGTCCAAATAATAATGATTTTTTGTTATCAATATAACGTGTATCAAGATGAGGAACTGACATTGGCGGAGCGCCAACTTTTGCTTTTCCGTACACTTTTGCATGGTGCTGGTCAGCAACTTCTTGATTTTTACATGCTAAGAATAGTCCACTGATAGGGAATCCACCAATATGCTTCCCTTCAGGAATACCTGATTTTTGTAGTAATTCAAGGCTTCCTCCACCAGCTCCAAGGAAGACAAATTTTGCTGAATGATATTCCATTTTGCATCCATCTAAATCATGTACACGCACTTCCCAAGTTCCATCGCTTGCTTGTTTTAGACTTTCAACACTGTGGTTGTAGTTAATATCTACATCTTTTGTTTTTAAGTGATCAAATAACATGCGTGTTAAAGCACCAAAGTTAACGTCTGTACCAGTGTCAATTTTTGTTGCAGCAATAGCTTCATCTGCAGAACGGTCTTGCATAATAAGAGGAATCCATTCCTTTAGTTTTTCTGGGTCATCAGAAAATTCCATGCCTTGGAATAAAGGATTTTTCGTCATTGTTTCATGACGTTTTTTTAGGAACTCAACATTGTCTTTCCCTTGTACTAAGCTCATATGTGGTAAAGGCATAATGAAGTCTTGTGGGTTATTGATCAATTTATTGTTTACTAGATAAGACCAAAACTGTCTTGAAACTTGGAACTGCTCATTAACGTTAATCGCTTTGCTGATATCGATTGATCCGTCTTTTTTCTCGGAAGTGTAGTTAAGCTCACATAGTGCAGCATGCCCAGTTCCCGCATTGTTCAATTCTTGAGAACTTTCTTCACCGGCTTTATCAAGCTTCTCAAACACTGTAATTTTCCAATCTGGTGCTAATTCTTTGAGCAGTGTTCCCAAAGTCGCACTCATGATTCCGGCACCAATTAAGATAACATCTGATTTAATTTGTCTGTTACTCATTTTTACCTTCCTTATATATTAAGATTTGCAGAAAGGATGTAAGCACTCCGCTTAGATGTCAAAGCAAGCCATGGAGCGACCTAGGAGCACACCTTTTCTGTATCAATTATTACCTTATTGCAGTTTATCACAATTACTTGAAGATTAAAATATCAACTATTTATATGAGATTTAACGGCATATTTCGAGCCATTTCATTCATAATTCAAGAAAAAAACGAACAAATACATAATTAAAAGTATCCTTAGAAATTCATGCATTTTGGATTACTTGGCCTAAAAATGGTTAGCGCTTTCATATAAATAAGTCAAGTTGATTATTATATCTATATAATAACATAAAAATATGGAACCAGTCTTGTTTTTGTACTAGCCCCACTCCACATCTAAATATACCGAATTTTCTCAAAATTTACTAGCATTATTTTTATTTTATGTCTATTTTTACTTGTTAAAGAAAGTAGATAATTTTTGTTGTATTGATTCAGGTAGTATACGGAAAAATAATCCCTCGTATTTGAGATCGAGTAAACCAGCGATGACAATTATAATAAAGCTAAATAATAAAATTGGTTTTTTATTATTTTTAGAAATCCACTTCATAAGCTCCCCCCTCGATAAAAACATTCTTTTCCTATAATAAAGGACAAGCTTATATAGATAAATAGATTTTTACTAATGGAAGAGCAATTTTATTCCTTGTCATCTATATAGAGATTTTTACATAAGCTAATACAATTGTTAATTCGAAAGGAATGGTTATGGTAAATTTTAAATCTTTCCGTGGAATTGTAACACAAATAAATGATTTTCCTGTAGGGCAAAATAGGGATGTTGAGGGCTGCTATAAACTTTTAACTGTAGAAGATGGTGCTGGGGGCGTTGTAAATTTTGTCGTTTCTCCCTCTACTTACTTTGTTAATCAGGAAATAGTTAGACCAGGTGATTGGGTTACGGGCTACTATGATGGGGACGCTCCTGTACCTATGATATACCCGCCACAATATCGAGCTCTTATTGTTGTAAAGGAAAGTAATTACCAAAATGTAAAGGTTGACTTTTTTGATAACCATCTGATGAGCAGTGATGGTCAACTACAATTAAATCTCTCTCCATCTACGGTTATCTTGCTTAAAAACGGGCAGCCTTTTTCTAGAAATCCCGCTAATCGAAACCTAATTGTCCTCTATGGTGCTACAACAAGAAGTATTCCGGCTCAAACCACACCCCATGAGATAATTATTTGGTGCTGATTTCGAACAGAAAATGGCTTAAGTCTAGAGCTTAAGCCATTTTTAATCTGCCCGACGATGAAGGTTCAAATGCTCTACTGCTTTTTTACATTATCTTTCATGTCATGTAGTTGCTGTTTGATTTGCTCTAGGTACTCTTTATTTTGCTGGACAGTATCCAAATGCTCACCATATTGATGTGCATTCATATACGCATTTTCTGCATGGTCTATTTGATCAAATGCATGTTCGATCGCTATTTCCTCAGGGTGTGATTTTGCATGCTTTAACAAACGTTCTGCCTTTTGGACAGAATTACTAAATAAAGTGCTAGGATGATCCTGTTTCCAGCTTATATCAGAGTGCTTTGCCAATTTTACCTCTCCCTTTCTTGACCATTCAATAAGTTACCTAGTCCTAGTATTTTTAAAATGGACAGAAAATATGCAGGAAAATGATTTGTAAGAGCTTTATTGCTTTTTTTCCCAAATTAGAACAGCATCTTTTAAAATATTTTTCCAAGTTTCCTTATTAGCTGCTATTTTTTCAAAGTCATATTCCGCATAGTATACAGCGTCGATTTCTTCAGCTTCAGGAAATTCAAAAATAAAATCCTGCTCATTGCGTGCTTTTCCATTATTAATAAGCTGCCGAGTAGGCGAATCAGCAATTGTCTTATTATAATAAATAAAGCTTATATTCTTTTTCTCGCCATCTATTTCAAGAAGCATAGGATGTGTGACGCTAACACTTGCATAGCTTTTACCATAGTAATGGGCAAATAGTGTTTTATCTTCGTTATTTTCAATTTTCATCGTATCCTCTGAATATGGAATTACCGTTTCATAATGAAAGACATATTCAAATACACCTAATAAAATTAAAGCTGTGATGAAAGCAGAGATACCTGAAACGATTATTTTTTTCTTTCGCCATTTCTTATTAATCCTTTTAAAGAGAGTCACTTTATTCTCTTCAGGAATATACATTTCATGCTTCATTTGCTGATACTCGAGCTGACATTTTTTACAATGCTTGATATGCTTCTCAACCATTTCTTTGGTATCCTGACTAACTACCTCATCAACATAAAGAGGTAAAATATCTTGAATAATTGTGCACTTAATCTCCGTCATGATTGATCGCCTCCATATACTCTAATATTTGCTTTCTAGCCCTGTAAAAGGTTACCCTAGCCCATCCTGCGCTTTTTCCAAAAAGCCTCCCTATTTTCTCAAAAGAGAGCTCCCCAAAGGTTCGTAGTGAAAAGACTTCCTTGTATGGTTCCTTCATTGAATGTAGAAACTGATGAACTGCAAATGCATCCTCTTCATTCATTAAATGCTTCACAATATGGACGCCTGTTTCTGTTGTCTCATTTAAATTAGAATCAATTTGCTTTTTCCTCTTTTTGTAATAAGAGAAGTATGTATTTTTAGCAATTATAAAGAGCCATGCTCGAATATCCTTAGAACCATCAAAACTTTCAATGTTCTTTAACGCTTTAAAAAAAGTTTCCTGGGTAATTTCTTCAGCTATAACATCGTTATGACTCAATGATTTCAGATATAAATAAACATCCTGAAAATATTTGTGATAGATTTCATCAAAGTCCATGTCTTTTCACCTCCTCACTTAAATAACTTCCGATATTTAATAATGTTACAAAAATCTTTATACAAATAAATTCCATACTCTATAACAGAAAAAGCCTGTTTTGAGAATCTTGTCCCTTGAACATGTAATTAATAGAAAATATTTTTACAACCAAAATGTACCTACTCCGTCTAATATTTGAAAGGGTGTGGAGAATGCTTGAACAAGAAAGAAAGTCAGTAGAAATTGAAAGCAATTTAAGTAGAGAGGAGAGGCTTGAATGGTTAATGAAGGAATACGGAGATCAAGTTGCTCGTTTAGCTTTTACCTACTTGAAGCAAAAGCAATTATCAGAGGATATTGCCCAAGAGGTTTTTATAAAGTGCTACGAGAACCTAGACAGCTTTCGAAATGAATCTTCCTATAAAACATGGTTATATCGTATTACAGTGAACTTATGTAAAGACAAATTAAGAAGTTGGTCTTTTAGACATATAATACTTACAGAATTTTTTTCAAAAATAAAAAGCACTAATAAATCACCTGAAATGGAATTAGTTGGACTAGAGCATAAACAACTAATTGCTGAAAAAATTCTTTCTTTACCAGTGAAATATAGAGAGGTTATTATTTTATATTATTATGAAGAAATGTCATATAACCAAATATCAACTTTGTTAAATTTAAGGTTACAAACGATTAAATCCAGGCTACATAGAGCTCGCCTTTTGTTAAAAAAGTCACTTGAAGGGGGCAAAATTAATGGATGATGTATTAAAAAAAATTATACAGACAATGAATGAAACTGTATTAAAAGACATCAACTTTAATGAGAAGAATAAGGAAAATGTTCGTCAGACTATACACAAAAGAAACAAGAAGTCGTTTCATGTAAAACACAAGCTAAAATATTTGTTACCTACCGTAATAACCTTACTGTTTTTCTTAGGAACAAGCTATTTCATTATAAACGAGTTGGATATTCTATCAAGTGGAGAAAAAATCACAGGTTTAGACAAAAACATCGAGACTTTTTCTCAAGAACCTAAAATCAATCCGCACCTCTATACACCACCTGAACAAAAAGAATCTTATGAAGAGATGACAAAGGAAGATGTTGTTGCAAGGCTTTTAAATACGGTGGATTATTTTCACACTGCAACTGGAAAGTTTAAAGAGTACTCACTATTCTACGATGACTCTGATAGTACTTCTATTACTGAGTATAAATTAAGTATAAAAAATGAAATTGGTGGGTACGAGAAAGTTACATCTCTATTTGATGAGAAGGTTATGGGGTTTGAGGAAAGTATTCAAGAATATATTTATAATAATGAAAAGCTCTGGTCTAAAGAGAGTTTAAATAAAACATTTCAAGAACAAGATTATCAACCAGAACCAAGGCGTAAAGTGGTTACCCTAGAAGAAGCATTTAGTATTAAGTTGAAAGATATATATAAAGAAAACTCCATATTTAGGGAACGACCTCAAATTGCCGCTTCAGGCTTATCTTTGTTCCCCTATGAACAAACCTCTAGTTATTTAAGAAATATGGAGCAATGGGAGATTGAAAAACAAAATGAAGAATTGTTAGGCCATAATACTATTGTTTTATACGGAAAAATAGATGAGCAAGTAGTAGCGAGAATGAAGATGAAAGGAACGACTGATACTTTTCGCTTTTGGGTAGACAAAGATACTGGAATCTTAGTGAAATATGAAACGTATGATAAGGATGGTGAACTTACTAGTTATCTTCACCCTGAAAGTTTAGATATAAATATACCGATTGACCCGCATACATTTGTACCAAACTTAGATGGCTATCACCCACCTATAAACACTCGAAAAAGAGTAAATATGGATCCAAGAGAAGTGGATATAGAAGTTGTAGACTATGCAGATGGCTTTAAGGAAGATACCGAAGATGTATTAGATCTACTTCGGAAGGATATACCATTCCTGTATGAATTCACTCATTCCAAGCTTACATTATTCTCAGCTGGCTATGAAAAATATAAAGATTATAAACAAGCTTATCTTACTTATATTTTCGAAAATGAAACTCAGGTAATGTATGTACGTGCCTATCATAAAGATTCCATAGTTCGTACTTTAAGTGATTTTAATAAAGAAAAGGGCGAACAACGTGAAAAGTTTACTTTAAACGGCATTGAGTGGTCAGGTTATGAACTAACAGATCCTATAGGTGCTCATTTTATAGGCATGAAAGATGATTATAAATATGAGGTTGTTAGCCAAGACATCTCTCTTCAAGAGACAAAGAATTTATTAAAATCCCTTAAGCCTAGCAATAACCTCACAAAGCAATAATAATTTTTTCCTCATAAAATTAGAACTAAGGCCTAAACCTTAGTTCTCCATCTCAATGCTATGAATAGTTGTCAAATATAAATTAGTGCCATGCCGTTCGCTCACTTACTGGCTGTTTGATATCTGTTTTTCCTTGTGCTTCGGCAAAGTTGTTAACTTGTGCTGAAGCTGCATCGATTTCAAACTCAGAACCAAATTCCTCCTGCTGCTGACGATTTGGGTTTGCTTGTAAATTCTTCGCATATCGCGTTGCGTTGGTATGATTTGTTTTCATATTTGACTACCATCCTTCATTGATTTTTTGAAAAGTCATAATCAAAAGCTTGTCGACTTTTCATCTAAAGTTTGCACTAGCACATGCAGTTTTATTTATAAACAACAAAGATTTAGTCATTGATATATTAAAGCCTGAAATGCTACTACATTTCAGGCTTTACAGGTTCTCTATAAACATGTACACGATTACGTCCTTCTTGCTTGGCACAATATAAAGCCATATCAGCTTTATGAAGGAGGTGATAAAGCGTTTCCTCTTCTTCGGTTATTACTTCTGCAACACCACAGCTTAACGTAATTGTGATTGTTTCCTTCAGCGTTTCTAGAGGCTGTGATGCCACATAGGAACGGAGCTCATTAGCTATCCCTTCTCCCTCTAGTGATGTTAATCCATTGAATGCAAGAACGAACTCCTCGCCTCCATATCGAGCAAAAAGTCCCCGCTCTTTCAATTGATTTTGAATAGTCTGTGCTACATGAATAAGCACTTGATCACCAACAGCATGGCCATACGTATCATTTACTTTTTTAAAATAGTCAATATCCATTAAAACGACAGTAAAGGCTGTTTGATCTTTCTTGGCCTCCAAAAAACCCTCCGTACAATACTGAAAAAAAGCCCGACGATTAAAAACTTGGGTTAGTTCATCATAATATGCCTGATGCTCTAATTTTTTTTGTAGATTTTTAAGTTCCGTAATATCAGTAAAAATCAATAACATTCCATTTCTACTGTTCTTCTGTTGTATTGATGAGAGGCGAATCTGATAGGTCCGTGAAAGGCTTTCTGAAATAGTGAGATCTAGCTGAAATTCTTTTGACCCTTCCGTTATGTCAATATTAAAGGGGATATTTTTCTCGGATAGTTCAAACCAGACTTTCACAAAATCCATACCATACATAGTGTGGTTCAGCTTCGGAAACATCCTCCGACAGGCTTCGTTAAATTCAATTAATCGCTGGGATTCATCTAGCACCATAACCCCATCATTTATATTATTAAATATCGCATTTTTCGTAATAGGCATAATTCTAAACAAACGTGATGAGCTAATTGACCATAGATATAAAAGTGAGGAAATCCATAAAACCATTGGGACCGGATCAAATCCTGAAGGCGTTAATCCAATTAAATAAACAAATGCCGTTATTATTGGAACAAGCTGGCTAAACATTAGCGAAATTAATTGTGGACGATACACCTTTGTTGTTTCCTTCCAATGAGAGAGCACTAATAAAAATGCTACAAACATACTAGCAAACGTAAATATACCGTGAATTATATACCAAATACCTATCTCCTGATAAACGTAAGGTGCTCCCAAATTAGGGTCTATTTCAAACACTCTATAATGAAAATGATGAAAATCATTCGTTGCAACTGATAGCAAACTAATAAAAGGAATAATCAGTAATGAAATAAACATTTTCCTATTTAAATTTATGCCCACGTACTGCATGATAAACAATAATCCAATTGCAGGTGAAAATGCCATTCCTACATATTGAATAACTGTCCAAAACTTTATTTCATTTAGTGCAGTAGACATTAAACCAAAAGCAGATGCAAAACAGTATATGGCTATCAAAAGCGTATTACAAATAAATAATTGAGCAATCTTCGTAAAATTATGGCGTTTAAAAAATACGTACCCACTAAGATACAAATTTAATACGCCTGACGTACAAACAAGTGTGATAAAAGTAGTCAATGGTGAATTCACGGTTGTGTACCTCTTCTTTAGCAACATTTTAATTTTACAGCATAAAAAAGATAGGAAAGCTTTCTTAGTCAAAGCTGGGCACTCACTAAACTAAGCTAAATGCTACATTTATAAAAAATTTTTCGATAACTCATTTATTGGGTCTTATAAAATATTAACCTATCATTTTTAATTTTTCAAAAATAAAATGAACGATTTATTTAATTGGTGCATCTAATCAGTAAAGGAGGCATGGAGATGAACGAAATCGAACTTGCCAAACATGCAATTGATGGAAATGAAGCTGCTCAACTTCAGCTTTTAAGTTTATATAAAGAGTCTATGTATCGAGTTGCCTATAGCTATATGCGAAATGAGCATGATGCCAATGATGCTCTACAAGAGATGACATATCAATGCCTAAAAAATATTCATAAAGTTCAAACGCCTCAATATTTTAAAACATGGCTCGTTCGAGTTGTTATCAATACATGTCTAATGATGAAGCGACAGCAAAAACAAACAATCATAGCTAATAATTTAGTGGAGCAGCCTCAGTATATGTCAGAGCTATTTGAACTAAATGATGTCATTTTACAGCTACCTATTGAACAGCAGGAGCTTATTCATTTAAAGTACTTTAGGGATTTAAAAAACAGTGAAATTGCAACCCTTAAAAATATTCCTGAGGGTACTGTTAAGTCTAGATTACATAAAACTTTAAAGAGGCTTCGTCAACTATTAGGAGAGGGGGGCTTTTCATGAATAGCTTTGACAAAGAGCAGCAACAAAGATATGAGGAATTACTTGAATCAGTGCCAGTGGACACATTACAGCCCAAATTACAATTTTATGCTTTCAAGCGATTAAAACAAAGGGCTCGCCATAAACGATTTTTACATTTAGCAATCACTGTTGCCTTTATATTGATTGCCTTTATTGGATCAATTCGAATATCTCCTGCTCTTGCACAAGCTGTTGCACAAATCCCAGGTTTAAAGCCACTGGTTGAAATGATTGCCTTCGATAAAGGAATTGAGGATATTGTCAGCAACGAATATTATGAGCATATAAATGCGAGCCAAACCATTAATGGTAAAACACTTATGATTACAGGCGTTGTAGCAGATGAATCTGGAATGATTATTTCCTATAAACTAAATTCGGATGAGGATTTAGCGACTTTCAAAGGCATAGTAACGGAAGTTAAACAGAAGGGTGAACAAGTAAAGGCAACAGTTGGTAGTAGCTGGGCAGCACAGCCTAAAGGAACATATGAAGTAGAAAATACAATTAATGTTGCCACCAGCCAAGGTCTGGACTATTCAGCTAAGGATTTTAAGCTGACATTATCGCTAAGTGACCACCCTGAGACAGTATTTGAAATTCCTTTTACACTAAAAAATGATGTGAAAGCATCCAAACATTATACTGTCAACAAACATGTTATTATCGATGGGCAACGCATGACAATCCATGAACTTATTATTTCTCCGATTCGTTCTGAACTAAAAATGTCGATTGATCCAACAAATACCAAGAGAATACTAAGCTTTGAGGATATTCGCATCTATGATGAACATCAAGAAGAATGGGGAAAAATTAAAAATGGTGTCGTCGGATTTGGTAACTATGAAGATGAGCAATTTAGTATTATGCTTGAAAGTAATTATTTCCGAATGCCCAAAAGCATAACAATTGAACTGCGAGAAATTGAAGCAATTGATAAAGCTGATGATTTTATCATAGTTGATTTTGACAAGAGAAAAATTATTAGTCAGCCCGAGAATATAAATATAGAGCTTGAAATAAAAGATAATTTTGAAATTCAATATAAAATTTCCCCATATAAAAAGAATGAACACAAAGGGGTGTTTAGCCATTTAGTGGACGCAGATGGGAATATTTTTTATTCAAATAGCACTTGGATTTCAGAGTACGAAAACTATATGCTAATTGGGCAGCAATTTGATATGGAGAATGTTGAAAGACTTCCAATTAATCCAATTAAACTGGAGATTGCACGCTATGAGCAATATTTAAAAGGAAGCGGTCGTATCCAAATCGAACTTCAAAAAAATTAAACATCTTAGTAGGAAAAGCCGATTTTAGTTATTAAATCGGCTTATTTACATCATACAAAAAAAGCACTTATCGCCCAATCAATAGAAACAGAGCCAATTTCGATTGAAATTAGCTCTGTTTTATAATTCAAATAAATAGTTTAAAAAAATCCCAATATTAAATAGACTTTATCTAGTCTTTTAAATCCTCATTTCTTGTTTTATCAGGGTAGTACCTAAACATATAACCAGGTGAATTCATATATGTTTCTGACAAATATGTTTTCACTCCGAAACGAATCGTGCGTCCATAGGGATAGCCATGTTCATTAGTTACATTTTTCTTTTGAGCTATCCAACTTTGGTATGAATTAATTTCAGCTACTGTACGTGCTGTTCCTGAAATATCGCTAATTACCATTGCCATAGCAGTATTGATTTCTAGGGTGTCACCTGCCGCCACCGTACTATACGAACGATTTCCATACAACTTTGGATAAAAATCATTTGGTGAATAGGATATATGGAGACCTTTATTATTTTTATCAGAAAACATAACGTTAAAGTAAGTATTATCTGCAGATGCATTAAAGACAGAGAAATGTCTATTAAGATAATCGATAGTTTCTGGTTTTAGTAAACTCTTTAATAGATCTAATGCCTCGATATTAAAAATTTGTAAATTATGATCGCTCGTTTTAAGACTATCAGCTATTTTAAAAGGAGCTGTATCGAGTGAATCCTTTAATCTCTTGTAATAATCGCTTCGTTCACGTTGAAAAGCCTGGTAAACATCCTGATCCTGATATGCATCTGCCTTTGCAAAATGGAATGATAAATAACCTGTTCCAAGTTTGGCTAAACTAGTAATATTCTCATTGGAATTATAGTGCATTAATGCTTGCTTCCCTTGTAGAGAATCAATTCCAGCAAGATGCAATCTATGTATGAAGGAGACAGCCTGTGCACGATTTAAATAATTATTCGCTCCGAAATGACGTTCTATTAGTGCCTCGTTCGGATTTTGGCCTGTTGAAATTTGGTGATCGTATAAATATTGAATACTCTTTTCTAAAGTCAGCTCATCCTGTGCCAGATAAGCAATTGCCTCCGCTACAACACCACGTTTAACATTTTCATCACGCAGCGTATTCGAAAGATAACCATTTAACGGTACACTATAGCTTGCTAACTGATTATAATAATCATCTGCCCAATGTTTAGGATCAGCTTTTTTGACGATTGATCCCTTTGCAGTACTTAGATTAAAATAGAGAGCTAACATTTTTGCAAATTGCGCCTCGGTAACCATATTATTGGGTTTAAATGTGCCATCTGTATATCCGCTAATAATTCCTTCATTGTTTGCCCAATTAATTGCTTCATAAGCAAAGTGAGACGAACTTACATCTTTAAACTTTTGTGCAGCTTCTGTTTCTATTGGTTGGACAAAGCCTGCAACACTTATTGATAGAGCTATTGTACTTAAATATAACTTCTTCATTTAATCACCTCTAAAACAAATACTACTCTATTAGGTAATAATTTTATATTACTCTTTTTAATATCCCGAATAATATTCAAACTTATATTTTGATATTTATAATTTACCTATTTTTTATCTAAATACTTTATTACTTCTTTAATATTTTTTGATACTATGTCAAGAAAATGGACAGGGGAAATTGAGATTTTGCTTTAAATCTAAGCGCGCTATCGCTTGCTCGCCTCACAAATAATTTAAGGG
>NZ_JBNNMG010000102.1:0-13280 GCF_050272555.1 Lysinibacillus sp. NPDC047702
TTTTGTAGAAGAATAGATAGAAATGTATCTTTATACAACACATGATGTCCCTCCATGTGCCGTAAACTTACCCCGAAAGTATTGACTTTGCCTTTATGCTGTGGTATAATACGGGTCTTTTGCCCTCCTACCTGGTGTGGGGTAGAGGTGGGGGAGCGGTACTTTTTCGTTGTAATAAATTACATACCCAGGGTAGTGTTAGATGAATATATAATAGTTGGTAAATAAGTAAAATCGAGTACGCTTTACTTATCGAACATTTGTTCTTATAATAAGAGTGTAATGAAAATTTTGCTAAAAATTTATATTGTACTTTATAGCCCTCTATGGTAACATGGGAACTGTTAAAGGAATTTACAGACTTTAACGAATCATGTTATAAGGGAGGCGGTAACAGCCTACCAACATATTATTTTGGAGGTATAAAGGTATGGCTACTAAAAAGTATCTATTAGTAAAGGACATTGCAGCAGAATTAGAGGTTAGTGAAAAAACTGTTAGAAAGTTGATAAATGAGAAACAGATCGTTGCTTATAAGTTGGGGCGAGAGTGGCGTGTTACTCAAGATGATTTTAACGACTATCTAGCAAAATCAAAAAACATATAAAAAGGAGCAATTAAAATGACAAACACATCTAAAGAAATCGAAAAAACACCTAACGTAGAAAACGAGGTAACAGTAGTAAACACTGCTGACGTTGTTACAAACCTATCAGCATCCATTTTTGAAAATACTAGTTCGGCTCTTTTTAGCACAATTAATGCTACAGATCGTAAATCTAAAATTAAACTATATAATGCTATCAGTGACAGTAAAAACTCGCTTGACGATCATAAAGGTGAAGTACTTGAAATTACAGATTTTGTTGCACATCCTATCACATTACAAGATGAATCAACTGGACAAGATGTCGAAGCTATGCGGATCGTATTAATCGATAAAAATGGCGAGGGTTATCATGCTGTATCAGCAGGTGTTGTATCATCTATGCAACGTATCATTGGTATTGTTGGACAGGGTCCGTGGACAGACGAACCTCTAGAAGTTGTAGCAGTTGAGAAAAAGACTCGTAGAGGATATAAAACACTAACACTATCATTACAAGGTTAAGTAAATAGAATAGCCCACGTATTAGCGTGGGCTATCTTTATAGGAGGAACCATATGACAACAAAAATAGTTGGAATTATAACAGCAGATGAACAAGATAACCGACAAGTTGTTTACACGAAAGCCGAGGATACGATAAAGATCGAGGAAAGCATTGAGGGTGTTAGTCAAGTGGTTACTGTGGAAAAAGAACACTTACAAACTGTAGCAAAGCTGATGCGATAACACGCCAAAAAGGGGTGAGGACGTTATCCTCATCCCTTTTTGTTGTGTTAGGGGGTGTAACAATTGGCAAATAAACGACAACGTAAAAAATTACAACAAAAACAAAACGTAGAAAAATTAGTAGAAGTCGGTGCCAGTAAGGAACAAATAAAAAAGAATAAAAATAAAACACAGCATGTAGAAAGTGTTTATAAAAAACATGCATATCAACAGAAACGTAACGAAATAGCAAATTACCGATCTGGTATTATGCAGCAAATGGGTTACAAAATAGATGCAGAAAACGGTAAAAAACGTTACTGGGGCGAAAAACGTTGGAACGAGTGGCTACAAAACGAACAGAAAAAAATAGAAAAAGCTAAAAAGAAAAAACCACGAACAAAATTAAAAGATGAAAATGAATATTATTTATTAATATTTTGGCGTGATAAAACAAGCACTGGTTATGCATCTGATGATGTCGTCCAGCTATTTAAAAATGAATATAAACATGTAACAATTGAGTCGCTTTTACAAATGATTAATTTTTATTTGAGAGGTGATGAAGCGAAAGGGTTAGAGATCGGTACAGCACAAGTATCAATCATACATGCATCACAAGTGGACGAATATATAAGATGGCAAACACATGTGTCAAATACATCTAATTTATATGAGGACATGCATAACTGGATACTAGTATATAAAGGTAAAGCAAAGAGATATAAAGAATTATTGCTTGCTATATTAACAACTATCCGACTAATGTACGATCATACAGAACGATCTGATTTTATTAATTTATTATTGGACAATCTTTTACCGCAAATAAATAGAAAAATGAGGGAGCGACTAGCAAACGATATTGATTGGAGAGGTTTGTCATGACATCAAGAAATAAAAAAAGAGTGCAAAAACCTGTTAGGATTTTTACACTTGATGCCGAGACACGTGGTTTTTGGGGAAACCTTTTTCGTGTCGGTCTATATGATGGTGCGTCTAAAAAATATTACGTGTCAAACACATTTAAAGAAATAAAAACCACCTTGTTAAAGTATAGCATAAAATACGACTGCCATGTATACGTGCATAATTTAGGTTTTGATTTATCTAAAATAATATATGATACGCTACCAGGTGCAGAACTAAAAAATAGTATTTTTATTAATAATGATGTGGCTTTATTTAAAACATCAATGTCTACAGCAAGCGACATAAAAGAAGAAAAAGAAATAGAAAGTACCCCTATCACATTTCACGATAGTAACAAAATAATCCTGGGTAAATTAAAAAAGATATGTAAAGATTTTGGGTTAGAGGAACATCAGTCAAAAATAGAATTAAAAGACCACATAATAAAATTAGGTTGGGGTCGTGATAGGAAAAATAAAAAAATAAAAAACATTGAGGATTATGACGAGCGAAATAGTGAGGGTTATTATTTTGACCACGTTGATCCTTTCGAAAAAGAATTAAATGAATATTTACGTATGGACTGTGTCTCTTTATATGAGGTTGTAACAACGCTTATAAATATATCGGGATTAGAATTAGAGGATTTTTTAAGATGCCCGACAACGGCAAGTTTAGCCATGAAAGTGTATAGTAAAAATTTTGCTGACGATTATAAAAAAGCAGTATCCACCAGATATTTAAGTGATACAGGTAAATTTTATGAAAAATATATACGTGAAAGTTATTGTGGCGGGCGTACTGAAGTATTTATGCCGTACCTTGATTTTGGTTATCATTATGATGTAAATAGTCTGTATCCATTTGTTATGAAAACATTTAAAATACCTTTCGGAAAACCGACTTTTTACGAGGGTGAAAAAGCAGAAAGAATTTTTAAATACTGGTATAACTTTAAAAAAGGTGCAGGCTTTTTAAATTGCGACATATTTATACCGGACATGTTTATACCACCACTACCAGTAAAGCGAGGGAAATTAATTTTTCCAGTAGGGAATATAAAAGGCACGTGGACATTTGAAGAATTAGAAATAGCTGTACAGCAAGGTGCAAAAATTATTAAAATAAATTCTTGTTTATTTTTTGATAAAACCGATTATTTATTTAAAGGTTTTGTTGAATATTTTGAGAAAATAAAAATATCGTCAGATGGTGCAAAAAAGATTTTTGCGAAATTAATGCAAAATAGTTTATACGGTAAATTTGGAATGAAGCGTATACGTGACACATTACTGGATATGTCGCAGCTTGCAAAGTGTGAGGAACGTAAAGAAAAATACGGTCTGCATTATATGATATTAAAAAATCCACTTATTGAAGGTGGACATTTTATAAAAGCTGATGTGGAATCAGCAGCAGACTACATACAACCACACATAGCAGCTTATATCACGTCAATGGCTAGGATCGTGTTATATAAAGGTATACTGCAACAACTGGATAAAGGTGACGTTGTTTATTGTGATACAGACAGTGTTGTATGTAGTGCTCGTATGGATGATAGTATGATAGATGATGATGAATATGGTAAATGGGCACTGGAGAGTATTGTCCAGGACGGTATCTTTTTACAACCAAAAACATATGTCGAGCGACATCCTATATTAGCACATGATAAAACAGGTATTTATTTAAAGACAGATGAAAACGGTAATTTTATAAAAAATAAAAAAACCGAAACTAAAAAGTTTAAAGGTGTAGCTGCTATAAAAATGGAGGACATCACCTATGAAACCTACCAGGACATATTTAATAGATTAGCTGAGATACAACAACGTCTAGAAGCAGGCGAGACAATATTAAAAAATGATTTAAAATATAAACTTTATAAAACATGTGATGAAAAGCGAATTAAATATGCTACTAATTTAAAAAATCCAAAATATGACGAGTTGGGACAAATTACATTTGATACAAAAGTTGAAGTATTAAAATCTATTAATTTAGGTAATATGCAAAAACGTCAAATGGATTATATAAATAATACGAGCAAACCACATGTATTAAATGATTTTTAAAAGGAGAGATATTTATGAATAAACATGAAGCATTTACAGAAAAAGAATTATTAGATAATTTTGTTGATAGCGAGTTTAGATTATTAAAATACTTTGTAATGGAGAAAAAGATGCGTATTTGTAAACATTGTGGTTTAGACATAGATAGAATAGATGATATATGTAATCCGAATAATGATGCTTTATTTGCAGGAATTTTAAATAAATAAAAATATTTTTATTTTGCATTTAATAGGAACAAAATCAATTAATTAATTTTAATTGAATTTTGTTCCTATTTTTTAGTTGCAAAATACGAACACATGTTCGTATAATATGCGTAACCGGTTAAATAATTTATCACTGATTATTGATTTAATTCACCATAAATATTTAATCGGTTTTTTATTTTAATTAAATAATCTTTAGGGGTGAAATATATGGCTGAAAAAGATGATGACAAAAAAGAAGAAAAAGAGGAGGAAATGCCAAAATGGGGGCAACAGATACTGGATCAACTAAAATCACTCAGTCCGAAACAGGAGGAGCAGCAACAGGAAGTGGAAATTCCAGTGCCTCCAGCGCCAAAAACACTGGAGGAAGAAGAGGAAATAGAGGAACAACAGCAGCCGTCAATGCTACAAAAGGTAATGAACTGGTTGATGTAGACAAGAAACCTAAATCTGTAACCATTGATGTACCTGGTGCTGACAAGGACAAGGATAAGGAACCACCTAAAAAAGAAACAAGAGGACGTCCACGTGGATCAACAGCAAAACCACGTACCACTACAGCTAAAACAAAAGCAAAAATTGATGCAACACAAATATCGGTTTTGCTGCAAACCATGACAGCGATCATAGCAGCACGACCAAACATGGCACCCTTTGCTATGACAAAAGACGAGGCGGATCAGCTTGCCAAACCACTCGCTAACATCATTGGTAAAAGTGATGCATTTGCCGAGGCAGCAGGCGAGTATGCCGATCACATCACATTACTGGTAGCAGCCATCACGATTTTTGTACCAAAGTTTTTAATGTACAAAATGCAACGTGACGCAGCCATAGCACAAATACCAAAAATACAGGAGGTCAAACATGACACAACAGCAAACAACAAAACAGGAGAGGCTAGTCGAGGTAGTAGCAACTCTCCAGGACAAAATCGAGATACCACCTCTTTACAAAACAATGGCAGCACCAATACTGGGTCAACTATCTCATACCTTGGGTCACCTATCTGACGAGGACATCGATGGATTTTTGGCGATTGGACGGCAGTACATTGACTATATCGAGGACGGTATTATGATAGACGACTTGTAAAGAGGGTGTGGTCTATGGAGTATATACAGCCTGATGAGCACGTGTTTATTTGCGGTCAAACTGGGACTGGTAAGAGTAAGGTGGCTGAAATTTATCTAGCAGGAGCAGACGCAGTTGTAAAGCTAGATACAAAAGGCGAGTACTACGAGAGGCGTAAAAAGGGCGAGCCTGCATGGCATGGATTGGTAGAGGGGCGAGACTATACAGTCATTACAAAGCTTGCTGATATAGACAAAGCACAGACGGACAAAATCATTTATGTACCAGACCATGACGAATTAAATGAGGAACATTATGACGCATTAATGGGATGGATTTATAAGCGTGAAAATACCATCTTGTGGATTGACGAGTTAATGGAGGTATGTCCGTCACCGACAAAATACCCGGCAAACCTAAAGGCACTTTACACACGTGGACGATCTAAAGAGGCTACAGTGTGGGCGTGTACTCAAAGACCGTCCGATATACCATCTGTATGTTTTGGGCAGTCCACACACTTTTTTATTTTTACCATGCAGCTACCGCAGGATCGTAAAAAATTAATGGACAGTACGGGTATGCCACAATTTTGGGAGCAGCCTAGCGGTCACTATTTTTGGTATTGGCGTATAGGAGCCGAGGAACCAGTGAAAGCCATACTGAGATTTTAAGGAGGTGAGGCTAGTGGATAAAATGGCTGGATTAGGTCTTAAAAATTTAGTCCTGGTTACGCTCTTTGTGATCGTGGGCATTGTCGTATTAAAAACGGTGTTAACAAAACATCCGATCAAAGGGATTAGCGAGGTAGTACAAGCAGTATAGACAGGAGGGGTACTAGTGGTTAAATGGACTACTAATCTTTTTATCAATGTCATAGCAACCATGATCGCTATTTATGTGGTCAAAAAGGTATCTATTAAATATGAGATACCAGTACTTAAAGATGCATCACAAACTATTATTTAGGAGGTTTTTATCGATGGCAGAAAAACAATTATCACCGCAGGAACGTGCAATGCTCTTTAGCCAGGGCACACGCCAAACATTTCAGACTTTAGGCTCGATCCACGTCACAGGTGAGGGTACACGTAACACATTTACATTGCCGAAATCACGCTTACTCTCAAAAATTTGGTTAGAGGTTGAAGCTGAATTTATCATCAAGTCTGAGATGAGTCAATTATCAACAAAGTTGTCTCCATTAGAAGTTTTAAGACGTGTCGAAGTCAATTTAAACAATGGGTTTAGCCCATTTATTTTAAGTGGACGAGACTTGCACCTATACACAATGAACCGTCAAAATCCTGTTACATTTGGTAACTTTAGCACCTACTTTAATGAGAAAAAAGTAAATCATATTGAAACGCAAAAAACAGCAGATTTAGATAAACCAAACAAGATGAAATTTATGTGTATGTTGCCGCTGACATTAAATGATCGTGACGCAGTTGGATTGGTCTTGTTACAAAATGAAGAAACAGTGGTCAATGTCAATATTGACGTAGGGCAAATTAAAGATGTATTTATACCAAATAACACTAGTGACGAGGTTATTTTTAAATCAATGGTTATTACACCGATGCTCGAAACTTACACGATACCACCGTCACCTTTAGCATTTCCTGACTTATCGGTGTTAAAAATCGTCCAATCAAAAGAAGAGACATTTAACGCCAATACGACTCAAACCGTCAAATTAAACACTGGCACGATCTACCGTAAAATGGTTATGTACTTCGAGGATGAGCATGGACGTCCTGTAAAAGAGGCTGACTTTATCGGCAACATGGAATTAGTATTTAATACGGCTGACGTACCTTTTAGCATCAAACCTTCTATTTTGCGAGCCAAAAACGCAATAGAAACATACTCAAATGAAAAGTTTGAGGATGGTGTCTATTTGTTCGACTTTAGCAACCAGGGCTTGCCTAACCTGGGTGGATCACGTGACTACATTGACACCGAGCGATTAACGGAATTTTGGTTACGATTTACATGTAACAAGGTTGGTAAAGTCACTGTCATTAGCGAGACATTATCACGACTTATGTAACGAGAGGTTTTATACCTCTCTTATTTTTACTATTAATAGGAGGTACTTGTATGGGATTAGGTGAGTTAGGTTTTAAAATGTCTGATTTGTACGGACCAAGATTTGGTGTACCCGTGACGACACGTGACGAGACAATACCCGAGGCTGAGGACCAGGTAGCACTACCAGACGACCAAAAAATGGCTGTTAAAAATCCTGCTACCCATGACGCAGCACTCAGTAAAAATATCCTGATTGGTATTGTCATTATAGGTGTAGTGATCGTTGTGTTTAGCATTAAATAATTGGAGGTTTTAGTATGGAGGAACAGTTGTTACAAGCAATAAGTACGGTAGGATTCCCCATTGTTATGTCTGTATATCTAATCACTAAACTGGATAAAACAATGCAAAAATTAACCGAGGCTGTTAATGCGTTGGTGATTGTAAATGGTACTAAAAAGGAGAGCAGCCAATGACAAAAATTTTAACACTATTGGTTGTCATTATTGTTTTATGGTTTTTGTTCCTACGTAAGAAAAAATAGGGGTGATTGTCCTGGAGAAAGGTGTTTTATTTTTTACACTGTCCGTAGCCTGTTTGTGGCTGATCCTGGACGATTTGTTCGGCAGCAAAAAAGTAAGTGGATTAGCACAGCAGCTTACACCATCTATGTCATTTGCATCTCCAATAGACTTTGCAAAAGAAAAAATAACGGAAGTGGTGGAAGGAACAGCGACACCGGAGGAACGTGAAAAGCAAGTAAAAGAGGCAAAAGAAAAAATAGACAAGTCAGAATCTATTAAAACAGACGAGGCTAAAAAAGCTGTCAAAGATTTAATAGACGATGCTTACGAAAAGTTTGGAGGTAAAATCTATTGATGCAATTTACAAAAGACATGCGGTTTATTGTATCGTTTTTATTTTTGATCCTGCTGCTGTCTATGTTTACCTCGCAAAAGTTTGTATACATGTTTTTGGTGCTGGTGCTGATTAGCATGGTGATTTTAAATAGCAGCAAGGTACAAGATATGATAGGAGGACTCAAGTATGAGCAATAAAATTTTTGAGGTTGTCAGTGGGGTTGGTATTTTAATAGCGATCTTTTTATTTTTAAACAATTACAAAGCAACAACATCAATCATTGGTACACTAGCGTCCAATAGTATCAGTGGCATTAAAACATTGCAGGGTCGATAACCATGTTACCAGGATTTCACCGGTCCTATAATGCACACGCTTTAAGCCACATTTTAAAGCGTGTGGACGTGCCAAATGCATCACTAGCGATTGCTGAGGGTGAGACGCTAGCACCGCAAAACAATCGTGTGCATTATCCATATATACGCAAATTGGTAACCGAACCGGACATCTCAAAAGCGAGTTTTGAGTTGACACAAATTGATGGATTTGCCGACAAGCTTAACCAGACTGATTTTAGGGGTGAGGGTTGGTATGGTGATCCAATAGGGGGTATTTAATTGGCGCATATTGAGGTTGATCCACCGCAACAACATGAGACACAAAAAACAAAAAAGAAGTTTAAACTTACACGTAAAAATATCATCATCTATGGTGGCGTGGCGATTGGATTAATTGTTTTATTAATGATGCTAACGAGGGGTAGACGGTCTAGTGTACAGCAGGAGCCGATTATATTACCACCTGCCGAGGATGGTTTACCAACGGCTGGTATGCCAATCGGAGGTATACCTAACTACCAGGATGACATTAATAAAATGCAGGAGCAAATGGCTTTGTCCAACGAGTCTATGCTTAATACCATGACTGAGGTATTTACAAAAATGCAAACTGGTTTTGATGATAAATTGTCACAACAGCAAAGCCGTTATGAAAATCAGTTGATGCAGCAGCAGGATAAATTTAATGTGTTTGCCGAGCAAAATAAAGAGTACATGCAGCAGCTAAACCAAAAAAGTATTGACGATCAGCAGCGTTACAACGAGCAGCTTAATCTATTACAGCAACAGCAATATCAACAACAGCAGCAATGGCAGCAGTCACAAAATACCGTTAGCACGTGGCAAAACACACCAACAAATACAGCACCGCCAACAATGCCTACGATACAAGGTACAGTCACAAGCTCGCAAGCTGTGGCGACATTACGTACTGGTACATTTAAGTCGTCCAATGATGCCTATACGCTGTTAGGTAGACTACAAAACGACTATGGGGCTAGTGACGCAAAAGTAGTTAATGAAAATGGATTGTTTAGGGTGGTCGGTAACTTTAGTGATGCAGCACGTGCTAACACAGTTGGGTCACGTATCCAACAGCTAGGCTATGTACAAAACTATTACACAAGTTAGGGGTGGTTTTACATGGCTGCTGATATAAGCAAATTTGTCAAAGACGCCCAAAGGTTGGAGCAACAAACAGGTATACCCGCTAGTATCACGCTAGGGCAAATTATCCTGGAGTCTAGCGGTAAAAATCCTGGTGGACTATCAGGACTAGCCTATCATGCTAAAAATTTGTTTGGTGTTAAAGGCAAAGGGGATGCAGGGACTTTTATGGCTACTACGTCCGAGGTTTATAATGGTCGGACGCAAACCATACAAGCAGGCTTTAAAAAGTATAGCAGCTACTACGAGAGTTTAGTTGACCATGCAAGGGTCTTATCTTTACCTCGCTATCAAAAATATTTAGTAAATGCCAAGACAGTCAATGATTTTGCACATGGTATAAAGGCAGGAGGATACGCAACAGACCCCATATATGCACAAAAATTACTAAATGTGATAGGCACACATAATCTAGCACAATACGACAGTGGCAAATATAAATATACACCAATAACAGGCAGTGGCAGCACATCAAATGATGTAGCTGCCGAATCATCTGGTGATAACAATATAGCCGAGTCATTATTTTTTAATGTGTCCAGGGTAGGTATGCTGTTGATCCTTACGATCCTGATGATTATTTTCTTCTTGCGAGCGTTTCCGGTTGTGGATAGCGTTGTGGATATGGTACCCGCTACTAAGGTATTAAAACGAGCGACAGGAGGTAAAAAGTAAAATGTCGATAACAAAAGAAGAGTTAATGCAACAGACGTGGCGAGAGCAAGTAGTAGAGCTAACCGATGGTATATCACAACCAGTATACTTTAGCGATACACGTCCAAATCATGTCATCATCACCAATCTTAGTGATGCAGCGTTGTATGTTAGTTTTGACGCATCTGTATCTAAAACATTGTACCAATATATTGTAGCGCCAGGGGCGACAAAGGTTATTGCCAAGCCGACACCTTTTTATAACATTTTTGTTGTGAGGTATAGCCCGCGTGGGGTGGTTAATGTCCACAGCTACCAGGGCGAGTTTACGGCTGCATCTGTAGCCCAAACATTAGATACAACAGCACAACAAAACGTGCAAATCGGTGAGGTGGCTGTCTCTCAGCTACCATCTCTACCGAGTGGGCACAATACAATAGGTAGGGTGGATGTGACCATGTTACCGTCACTACCACCAGGTAACAATAAAATAGGTGTCGTAGGGCTTGATTCTGACATTGATTTTGATGGTGGCTTATCTAACTTTAAGACAGGGGTAATGACCGTCACAGGAGCCGCTACAAGCGTTAAAATCGGTACATCTGCCATGGCAAAACGTAAACAACTTATTATGCTACCGCCAAGCGATGGCACCATCTATTGGGGTAGCGATCCAGGCGTTACCGCAAGCACAGGTATACCACTCACGGCAGGAGATGGTAATGTCACGTTTGATATAAAACCATCTAGCAACATGGTAATCTATGCCGTATCTGATGGTACGGACAGGGTGATTAAATTAATAGAGGGGGCTTAGTGGATGGGTATTACAATCAATCCTAAACCGTCCACTGGTGGCGGTACTGGTGAGGATAAAGAGTTACGACAACAGTTTGGGCAGCATAAGGACAATGACACGCATTTAAAGCAGGATGATAAAGATATTATCACAAAAACTAAAAACAATTTTAACAAATGGGATGATGTCTATAATAGACATTTACCATATTGTACTAATATTAATAGCTGGGATAGTGCTGTTGATAATGGTTATTATATGACTGCACCATCACCTACATCAAATGCACCTGACCAATCATCATGGTGGATGGGTATAGTCATAAAACATGATGCTGCACACATTATTCAAAAAGCATCATGCGTAACGGATAACAGGGAATTTGAAAGACAGTCAAACGGTGGTGTGTGGGGTCCATGGATAGAAACGTCACCAAGAAAACTTTTTCAATCTGTCGCTAGTGCCAAACAAGAAATGGCATCTGCACTAGGCGACAAAGGACAACCGACAGATGTCAATGCACCATTTAGTACGTTTGCTGCTAACATACGTGCCATACAAACAGGTGGTGGGGGTGTTAAGCCTTATCTCCATACGGTTAACATCCCTGCAAAACAAGTAGCAAAATTAATTAATATACCGTTTAAACCTCGTATTGTATCAGTAGTTTATTCTAGTCCGTTGTCCGGTAGACAAGAGTATTGTTTTGCCATTAGGGTAAATCCGCAAGATACAAATATGGCAAGTGCTGATAGTAGTATGCAAGAGGCACTCTTTTTTATGAATGCTGATGATAATAGTATAGAGGTTTACAACACTACAGACACATACATCTTTTTTAACTTTGAAATTTATCCATAGGAGGGTATACAATATGTTTTATGACAAACGCAATATGCAAAATATAGCAAAGCTTGGTGACAATACAAAACGTGCAGCACTCGCATGGTATAAGTATTGCCAGGAAAATAATATTAATATCTTAATCTATGAAACAATTCGTACGAAAGAAAAACAAGCCGAGTACGTTAAAGCAGGATCAAGTCAAACTATGACAAGTTATCACCTGGTCGGACAGGCACTAGACTTTGTCCTGGTGGACGAAAAAGGTCAAACCTTGTGGGGCGCCTACCATACACCAAAAGTTAAGCAAGCTGTTACCTATGCTAAAAAGCTTGGCTTTACGTGGGGTGGGGATTGGACAGGATTTGTCGATTGCCCGCATTTACAGTTTAACCATAAAGGGTATGGTACGGACACGTTTGGTAAAGCTTCACACCCTAGCAAGCCTACCTTAATGCAAAAGCGTTATACCAGTATTGTGGACTACCTAAAAGCACATGGTCAAAATGCTAGTTATGCTGCTAGACAGTTGTTGGCTAGTAAATATGGTATTAAGGATTACACTGGTACAGCTAGCCAAAATACAATGCTGTTAAATAAGCTTCAAAATATTGTATAATAAATACAATTATAGGAGGTTATTTATATGTCATATATCTATTGTGTGATGTGTGGTAGTTTTGGGTATGGGCGAGAGGGCGACACAGGTGAGGGTGTCTGTAATAAATGTCAAAAAGAGTTAGATGAGGACGACTAAAAGGGTAGCCGATTGGCTGCTCTTTTTTCCTGGTAACACCTAGCCAGTTAATAGGGAATAAGTCGGATATTATACCACAGCATAAAGGCAAAGTCAATACTTTCGGGGTAAGTTTACGGCACATGATGTCCCTCCATGTGCCATTTTTGTAATCAATTCAATTTGTTCTGTTGTTAGAGTTGTTGTTTCTGTCATAGTTTTGCCCCCTATGATATAATCAATTATCTGACTGAA
>NZ_JBNNMG010000103.1:0-12831 GCF_050272555.1 Lysinibacillus sp. NPDC047702
AAACGCTTTCCGCCACATGAAATCATTCCATATTGGAAGGATTCAGAACAAACTATCCTTGATTTTGCAATTCGTATATATGCTGTAAAGGCATACGAAGGTGATAGAGAGGTTGTAGTTGAAAAGGCAGAGGTTTATAGCGCCAACGGGGTGGAACATTATGAGTGGTTCTCAGGACGTCTTGTGCAAGATGTAACGAAGTCACAAACATCTTATATCACTATTAATGATGGTGAAAATGAATTAAATATGAATTGGCAACGAGTACCTTTGATTCCATTCAAATTCAACAACAAGGAAATACCATTGATAAAACGTGTTAAATCTCTCCAAGATGGCATTAATATCATGCTGAGTGACTTCGAAAATAACATGCAGGAGGATGCGCGAAATACAATTCTAGTGCTTCACAATTATGATGGTCAGGACTTAGGAGAGTTTAGGCGGAATCTATCCATATACGGTACTGTTAAAGTCCGGTCAGCCGATGGGTCAAAGGGTGGCGTTGAAACATTAACCATTGAAGTTAATGCTGATAACTATAAGTCCATTCTTGCTTTATTTAAAAAGGCACTGATTGAAAACGGCAGAGGCTATGATGCTAAAGATGAACGTATGGCGAATAACCCAAACCAATTAAATATTAGAGCCATGTATAGTGAGATTGATCTTGACGCTGATGGAATTGAAACAGAGTTCCAAGCTTCTTTCGAGGAATTGTTATGGTTCATCAATGTACATTTAGTGAATACTGGTCAAGGCGATTACGAAGGTGAATATGTAAATATCATTTTTAATCGTGACATCCTGATCAACGAGATGGAAGTTGTTGAGGTATTAAATAAATCGCCTTATCTATCTGAAGAAACGAAGATAGCGCAGCATCCTTACGTAAAAGATGTATCATTAGAGTTAGAACGAAACAAGAAAGAACGACAGGAACGTATGAATGAGTTTGATGGCTACGATGACCATTTTAAGAATTTAGGTTCTGGTGATGGCAATGGTCAAGAGTAGAGATTATTGGCGACGACGTTTTGAAATGCTTGAACAAGCGCAGCATGAGAAGAATGCGAGTTATTATAAGGATCTCGAAAAAGCGTACATTCAGACTATGCAAGAAATTGAAAAAGATATTGCTAGATGGTATCAACGCTTTGCTAAGAACAATGAAATCACATTAGACGAAGCGAAACAGCTCCTCAAAAGTGATGAATTGAGAGAGTTTCGCTGGACGGTCGATGAATACATTGATTACGGGAAAAAGAATGCTATCAATCAGAAGTGGATGAAACAACTCGAAAATGCATCCTCTCGCGTTCATATAAGCCGTTTAGAGAGTTTGCAGCTACAATTACAGCAACATGTTGAAAAGCTGTATGGTGGGCAAATTGAGGGCTTTGAGCGATTGATGAAAGAAGCATATCAGACGCAGTATTATCACACAGCATTTGAGGTGCAAAAAGCTTTCGAGATTGGTTTTACTTTGCAAGCACTGGATGAAACAAAGCTTACAAAAGTAATTAGTAAGCCTTGGACTGCTGATGGTCAAACATTCTCAGCAAAGATATGGCGTGACCGAAGCTTATTACTTGATACATTGCACACTGAATTAATTCAATCGATGGCTCGTGGTGAGGCACCTGACAGAATGATTACTAGTATCGCTAGAAAAATGAATACATCACGTTCCAACGCTGCTCGTCTTGTAATGACTGAATCAGCGTTTTTTAGTGCTTCTGCTCAAAAGGATGCATTCGGTGAGTTGGATGTTGAAAAGTATGAGATTATCGCTACTTTGGATAGCCGAACGAGTAGTATCTGTCAGTCGATGGATGGAAAGGTGTTTAAATTAGTTGATTTCATGCCTGGTGTTACAGCTAATCCTTTTCATCCGAATTGTAGAACAACTACAGCACCATACTTTGAAGATGATTACAGTCAACGTATTGCTCGTAATCATGATGGTAAGGTGTATTACATTGATTCTAAGATTAAATATCCTGAGTGGGAAGCGAGGTTTGTAGCATGAAAATAATAATTATTATTTGGATACTGTGGTTCTCATTTCAGCTATTCATGGTGGTTGTTATGAATAAACATTTAAGTAAGCTTTCTGTATCTTCTCTACTATTTTTGGTGATAGTATATAACATTCATTTTTTTATACATTACTAAAAAGGTGAATAGCTATCCACAGAAATAAAGAAGGAAAAGAGGAGGTTATAAAATGAAGAATTTGAAAGTAATTCTTGTTTTATCATTCCTAGCTATATGGTCAGTAAATCTTTTGACTCAATGGAAATTAGGTACTATCAATGATTGGATTTATGTAGATTTAATATTTTGTATGTTATCAGCAAATTATTTGTTTTGGTTTTATAAATATGTTTCTACGGAGGGGAATTGAATGATTTCAAAATATCGAAAAAAGCCAGTAGTGATTGAAGCAAAGCAAGTAGTATTCGGAAAAACAGAAGTTCAAGAGATTATTGATTTTGTAGGCGTAAATAATTTAAAGGATGCTCAGACAAATGAACCAAAAATAATTACGCTAGAAGGTGATATGGCTATTTCTGATGGTGACTATATCATTAAAGGTGTTGCTGGTGAATTTTATCCATGCAAGCCAGAGATTTTCGAAGCGACTTATGAAAAAGCAGAAGGGCTTTCAACGACTGTAGTCACGTTAAACGTAGATGAAGTAGTAAAACGATTATCTGAAAAGTTAGAAGAGGGTGTAAAGGAATTATCACAATGATTTTAAGGTATCCACGTCTTTTTAGCACTTTATGACGTTAATCAAAAAGGGGCATATCCTAACAGGTCGTTACCTGTCAAAACGAATTAGGAGGAAATACAAATGAAAAAAGAAGATTTAATTGCAATGGGATTAAGTGAAGAACAAGCTGATGCCGTTGTTGGTAAATACGGAACAATGATTCCAAAAGAACGCTTTGACGAGGTCAACAAGGCAAAAAAAACACTTGAAGAACAAGTGAAAACTCATGAAACTCAGCTGAAGGATTTGCAAGACAAAGCAAAGGGTAATGAGGAGCTACAAACCGAGATTGCTAAATTACAAGAAGCACAAAAGCAAGCTGCAACGCAGTATGAGCAACAACTCAAAGACGAACGCTTATCCAGTGCATTGAAATTAGCCTTATCTGGCAAAGTACATGACACCGAATTAGTAACTGGCCTCATTGATCGAAACACAATTGAATTAAGTGAAGACGGAAAAGTAACAAAAGGACTTGATGAGCAACTAAAAACGTTGCAAGAATCAAAGTCCTTTTTATTTGTGCCAGAAAAGCAACAACCCGCATTTAAAGGGTGGAATCCTGCTGGAGGTGCAGACAATGGTGCAGGCACAAGTGATGTAGGTACTAACTTCGCAAAAATAGCGAACGAAAAAGGTTCAAGTGGTTCAGATAAAACCCCTTGGAGCTAATTAAAAGGAGGGCTATACATGCCATATGTAAAACCAATTGAAAAATTCCAACGAGTAAATTTCTTAGCATCATCAAAAGTACAGGCATTTACGTATTTAGTGAGTGATGTAGGTGTTCCTGCGGATGCGAATGGTAAGAAAATCGTTAAAGCAGGAACTATCTTACCCAAAAATGATGCTATTGCAGAAGGTATCTTGTACACAGATGTTGATGTAACAAATGGACCTCAACCAGGTTCTTTGATTGTAGAGGCTTATATTTTAGAAGATCGTCTACCAGTTGTGCCAGATGCCGCAGCCAAAACAGCATTAAAAGAAATTAAATTCCGATAATTGGAGGGAAATCAATATGCCAGACATTTTAGAGTTATTTAGTCAAAAAACAGTATTAGATTACATGAAAGAGCGAAAGTACCAAACATATGGTATTGGTGAAGCGCTTTTTCCAGAAGTTAAACATGATACGCTTGAATTTGAGTATCTTGTAGGTGCAAATGAGTTACCTGTTATTGCGAAGGTGCACTCATTTGATACAGAGGCAGAAATCGGTTCAGTTGAGGCTGCAAAACAAGCACTTGAAGCTGCATATGTAAAAAAGAAATATCAAATTAAAGAAAAGGATTTAATCGCTCTTAAATTCCCTCGTACAGCACAAGAACAACAGTATTTAACACAACGTGTATTTAATTTAATCGACAAGGCTACTAATGATGTACGTGCGACGATAGAATTAATGCGTATGCAAGTATTATCTACAGGGGAGCTTTCTTTAGCTTTAAATGAAGCTAAAAGCTCACCAAAAAAGTTAACACTTAACTATCATGTACCAAATGATCACAAAGAAGCGTTGACAGGTACAGACATTTGGGGAACAGGTACAGAAAATATTTTAGGTGATATTGAACGTTGGTCTGAAGCATTAGATATTACACCAACCCGTGTATTAACATCTAAAAAAATTGCTGGTCTTATCCTTCGTAATCCAAAGATTATTGGTTATTTATATGGAGCAAACTCAGCGCGTGTAGCAAATTTAGCTGATTTAAATGCATTCTTCACACAACAAGGTTTACCAACGATTGCCGTTTATGAATCGACAGCCAATACGAAATATCGTGAACAAAATGCTGATGGTACTTATATAACTAAAACATACTTTCCAGACAACAAATTTATTATGTTTGGGGATGGTCCATTAGGTGAAACTTTATATGGCCCTACACCAGAAGAAAGTCGTATGATTTTAGGTAACGAGGATGTTACAAGTGTGGGTAATATTATTGCAATGATTTATGAGGAAGGTTTAGATCCTATTTCGACATGGGCAAAAGCAGCAGCTACAGCAATACCTTCATTCCCAGAAGCACAAAATGTATTCCAAGCACAACCGATTGCCTAAGGAGGTTGATGGTAGTGGCAAACATTAGAGTAAAAGTTAAAGATGGCGCTTTCCCTATACGTTATAAGGGTGAGCGCTTTTTAGTTGGTGACGAATTGACGATTGACGAAAAACATCTCAATGAATCCATAATGGAACGTTTAGAGGAGCCAAAAAAGGCTCCTAGGTCAAAATCGTCTGAAAGCGAGTGATTCGCATGTATCTAGATGTGGTAATGCGTTTATCTGCACTTGGAGTAACTTTATCTAGTGCTCCAACCAGCTCCGATGACATGTTGTTGAAGTTTGCTATTGATAAAGTGACTAATCACATCAATAACCAAACAAATTTAACAATGATTCCATTGGGCTTAAAAGAGATTGCTATTGATATGGTAGTAGGAGAGTTCTTACTCAATAAAAAGGCTATGGGCTTGTTAGATATTGAAAGCCTTAACTTTGAAGCCGTTGCTAAACAGGTGCAGGATGGAGACACGAATGTAGTGTTTGCTGTTGAAGCGAATAGGACTCCAGAAGCCCAATTCGATGCATTTATCTTATATCTACAGCACGGTAATACAGACTTTATAAAGTATAGGGTACTCACATGGTAAGTGCTCGTAGAAAGGCTATAGAGTCGTTGTACAAAGGATTGTGTACAGTGAAAGTATGGCAAGAGGTTGAAAATCCAATAACTCATGCAACTACGCATAAAGAAGTAATCCTGTTAACTGATCAAAAGTGCAAGTTATCGTATGAAAAACAAACATCAACCACACCAACAGGTGGTCCAGCAGTGATTGCTCAGACTACTAAACTTTTTATTGCTCCTGAATTAGATATACCAGCAGGTTCTAAAATCATAGTGACTCAGAATGGTAAAACCACTGAATATTCTAAAAGTGGTGAGCCTGCTGTATATATGGACCATCAAGAAATAATGTTAGAAGCATTCGAGAGGTACGCTTAATGGGGAGAGGTGGACGTGTTGATTTAGCACAGTTGAAAGCATTCGAGAAAAAGTTAGCTAAGTTGGCAAGGGCTGATTTTGATAAGTTTTGCGAAGCCGCAGCCAAGGAGTTAGCTGCTAGGATGTTAGGTAAGGTAATTAGACGTACTCCTGTGGATGAAGGAACTTTAAGACGTGGTTGGACTATTGGACAAGTGGAAAAGAGTGGCGCTACCTATGAAATAGAGGTTATCAATAGTGTAGATTACGCACAATACGTTGAATTTGGTCATCGCACTTCCAATCATCAAGGTTGGGTAAATGGTCGATTCATGATGACCATAAGCGCTGACCAAGTAGAACAACAAGCGCCAGCTATACTTGAGAGAAAACTATACACGCTGTTAAGGGAGGCTTTCGATGGAGATTAATGATATTCAAAACGCTATATCTGTTAAGCTTCATCAAGCTTTCGGAGATGGCTATAAAAAGTATATAGATGAAGTACCGCAGGGGTTTGTTACTCCTGCTTTTTTAATTCAATTTTTGAACCTCGAACACATTCGACAAATCGGTAAACGATGGAAGGTTACAACACTTTTTAATGTGCAATATTTCCCTTCTAGTGGTGCGTCGGAGAGCGCGAATATGACTTTGAAGGTACAACAAGCACTCAAGGAAATAACACTGTTAAATGGCTCGTTAATGCTTGGTACAGGAGCAAACAGTGAGGTAGTAGACAGGATAGGTCACAACTTTATTCATTTTAATTTCTTCTTGCAAGAAATAGAGCAGAAAATCTTTATGGAAACACTTGAACAACGCATTAAAACGAAAGGGTGAATGAAGTGACAACAAAAAATGAATCTATTAAGGATAAAGCCAAAGCAAAACCTAGTGATGTATCAGATGCTTTAAAGTTTACGAAAGCGCAAATCGTAAAAAGCAACAAGTATATGGCTAGGCGTGATGCACTAAATGCATTACTAGTTGATGACAAATCGTACTCATTCGCCGAAGTGGATGGGATTCTAAATAAATTTGACAAGGGAGGTAAATAACGTGGCATTAGGCGGAGGACCGTTTTTAACACAAAATAAGACACTACCAGGTACGTTTCAAAACTTTATCAGTAAACTTCGCGCATTTGCAAATCTATCCGATCGTGGATATGTCGGTCTACCAATTTCACTTGATTGGGGTGTAGATGGTGATGTATTTGCTGTCACACAAGAAGATTTACAAAAGGACTCTCGTAAAATATTCGGCTATGAATATACGGATCCTAAATTAAAAGGTATCCGGGATGTATTCAAAAATGCAATCACAGTCTTTTTTTACAAACTCGCAGTGGATGCAGTAGCAGCAACGAACGACTATGCTACAGCCAAATACAAAGGTGTCCGAGGTAATGACATTACAATTGTGATTCAAGCCAACGTGGACGAACCAACAAAATTTGATGTTCAAACACTTTTGAAGAATGTATTAGTTGATGAACAAATAGCTGTTGCTACTGTTGCAGATTTAGTTGCAAATGATTATGTGGTATTTAAAACAAATGCAACATTAGCAGTTACAGCAGGCACACCATTAGCCGGGGGCTCAAACGGTTCGGCTATTACCGGAGGAGCTCATCAAGAAGCGTTGGATGCACTAGAGGCATACGGCTTCAATACATTGGGTTGTTTATCATCTGAAAGCTCAATTAAATCGCTATATGTTGAGTATACAAAGCGCATTCGTGATCAAGTGGGTGGCAAGTTTCAACTTGTGGGACACAAGCTTGGCGCTACTGACCATGAGGGAATCATTGATGTACAAAACGATGCAAACGGAACTGATGAAGAAGTATTCGGAGCTGTTTATTGGGCAACTGGTGCACAAGCTGGGGTAGCTGTAAATAAATCGAATACCAATAAAAAGTATGACGGTGAATACACACTTGATATGTCTGAAACAAAAACACAAACTCAATTATCAACGCTTTTAAAAAGTGGAAAATATGTATTTCATCGTGTTGGTGATGATATTCGCGTTTTAGAAGATGTGAATACATTTACATCCTTCACAGGAGAAAAGAATGAGGATTTCAGCTTGAATCAAGTTATTCGTGTATTAGACCAAATCGCAATAGATACAGCGCAATTGTTTAACACTCGTTATTTAGGACAAGTACCAAATGATCAAGATGGTCGCATCTCATTGTGGAATGACATTGGTACTCACCGAACAGAAATGCAACGTATTCGAGCAATTCAAAATTACAACAAAGATGAACTAACAGTTGCACAAGGTAAAACAAAGAAAGCTGTTGTGGTAAATGAAGTCGTGACTCCTACTGTAGCTATGTCACAGCTTTATATCACAACAACAGTAGCATAAGGAGGGATAAGATATGGCAGAAACAACAATGCATGCTCGTGACGCCATCCATGGTGCTCAGGGCGTGGCGTGGGTAACAATTGATGGTAATCGGTATAAATTCGCTCAATTGATTAATTTAGAGGCTAGGTCAGATAAGACAAAAACCCAAATCCCTATCATGGGACAAGTAGCAAAGGGCAATAAAGCAACAGGTGTTGAATATACAGGCAGCGCAACATTTTACTTCAACACATCAATCTTTAGAAAAATGTTGAAACACTATCAAGATACTGGAGAGGATACTTACTTTGACATTCAAGTAACGAATGAAGATGGTTCTTCTCAAGTTGGACGACAAACTACGATATTGATTGATTGCAATATAGATGGTGGTATTGTTGCGTCATTAGATGCTGATTCAGATTACTTAGAGGATTCATTCGATTTCACTTTCGAACGATTCGAAATGCCAGAGGAATTTTCTATCTTACCAGAAATGCAATAAGGCTTGCTACGGCAGGCTCTTATTAAATCCATTACAACTATAAAAGGATAAGGTGATAATAAAATGTCTAATTTAAATGCATTCTTTGCACACAACAAAAAGCAAAACGAAAATATTAAACGTGCTATTTCAAAAAGTTTCATAGATGAACAAGGTAATCCTTTCGAATGGGAGTTTGCCCCAGTTTCACCAGAGCGTGATGCTGAATTAAAGTCTGAGTGTACAAAGCGATCTATGATTACACAAGGAAAGCGTAAAGGACAATTCAATACTGATTTTGACCACTTTAAATATCAACGATTATTAACAGTTGAATCAATTGTATTTCCTAACTTAAATAATAAAGAATTACAGGATTCATACAAAGCATTAGGCGCAGACTCTCTACTTGGCAAGATGCTAACAATTGGTGAAATTGCAGATGCTTCAGCAGCAGCACAAGAGGTTAATGGGTATGAAGCCGAGCTTGAAGATATGGTTGAAGAAGTAAAAAACTAATAGAAGACGGTGATGGTGATGCTAATATAATGCATTGGTGGGTGCAAAAGCAGCGTCGCCTACCGTCTGAATATATGACATTATCTCCTTTTGATAAAGCGTGTATCATCGCTTCTGTGCAAGTAAAGATTGATGAAGATAAAAAGCAAGAACGTGAGGCAAAACGAGGTGTACGAGGAAATGGTAAGAGGAAAAGGTAAAGAGATAAATATGCGAAATTGCTATAGTGAAATCTCTCCATATTATGTATATTAATGGTATGGAGGGTATTTATAATTATGAAAATAATATTTCGTCTCTTATCATTAGGTTTATGGTTCGTAGTATTTATTATTACTATTGCTGGAATTTCAATCGTAATTGAAAATAAATTTAATATACCAACAATTATAATTTTTTTAGTAATTATTAGCATACTGATAGTCATCTCTCTTCTTTTGTGGGATAAATCAACAAAGTTTAATAAAAAACAAATCCAAACGGAAAACAGCAATGAATGTTTACAATCAGACGATGTTAATTTTAATTTCTCAGCCAGAACAATACCAGATGTAACTACAAGGGAAGTTCCATCAGAAATCTTAAGAGATATGAATATGTTCTACACTAGTGTGCAATTAGAGAATGACTTGAGAATTTTACAAGAATCTATCGATCTTATGAAATCCACTAATAATATTGAAACATTCTTAAGTCGTTCTGATTTAGCCCAAAGAACATCACTTACAATAGAACAAGCAATAATGGCTGGTATCCATGTCAAAGAAATATTTACTTCATCAAAGGATATTTTAAACTTAAAAACAGTATTACTACCTAAATTACTAAATGAATCATATTCAAAAATGAAAAAAGATGCTTTTAAACTAAAAACTGAAAAAGGCAGAATAGGAAGGTTTCAAAAGTATTTAGAATTACTGGAAGAGCATGAATATGATTTAGATATCAGTGAAAATTATGAAGACATTATTCATGTTGTGAGACATGAAATAAATCAACTCTCTCATTCATACAAATAGGTCATAGTAAAAAAATGTGCATTTATGTATATTTGTGTATAAGGAGGGGTATTGATGTTAACACTCGTTATTATTTTATTTGTAGTAGTGTTGATTTTTATGTTCTTATTCGCATTAATAAAAGTTGGAATGTCAAAATCATCAGAGTGTCATAAATGTAGAAAGAAATTCAAAATGCTAGGAAATAAAGTGAAATGTCCATTTTGTAACACAAAGCATTATAAACAACCGGATGGTTCTTATACCATTGAAGAGTAGCACTCAGTTATGAGTGCTTTTTCTTATGAACAAAAGAGGTGATGAAATGGCGACTATCAGAACAGCAATTCAAATCCAAGATCGTCTTAGTCAACCAATGCGAGCCATGCATAATGCTGTATCCATGATGGTTAACCAAATGGAGGCCATGAATGCTGCGTCTGGTCATATGATGGATACAAGTAGTATTGAAATTGCTAGACGAGAGTTAGCAAGAACCGCTGATCAATTAAATAGAATTGAAAATGAAGTTCGTGATGCAGATAATGCTCAACAAAAATTCAACAATCACATAAGAGATGGTACAGGCGCTGCCGATGGACTATTAGGAAAAATAATGGGCGTTGTCGCAGCTTATTTATCTCTACGATCCATTGGTGATATCGTTAAATTATCTGACGACATGGCTAATATTGATGCACGACTAAACTTAGCTGTCGAAAGTATGCCTAAAGTAGATCCTATTGCCACTAATATAGAAGTTGATACTAGTGGTTTAACCGAAGTGCAACAATTGCAGCAACAAATTTTTGATGCTGCACAACGTTCCTATGCACCATATACTCAAACCGCAGATTTAGTTGGTAAACTGAGCATGAATGCTAAAGATGCCTTTGGTAATACCACAGAAGTTGTTGCGTTTGCTGAATTACTTAATAAACAATTCGGTATTGCTGGTACGAATGCGGAAGGGGTAGCATCTGCAACTTTACAATTAACCCAAGCGCTAGGTTCAGGAGTATTGCGTGGCGAAGAATTAAACTCCGTATTTGAGTCAGCTCCAACCATTATCCAAAACATCGCTGACCATTTAGGTGTTTCCATTGGTGCAATTCGTAAAATGGCGGCAGATGGAGAATTGACAGCTAGTGTCGTTAAAAATGCAATGTTCGCAGCAGCAGATGACATCAACCAAAAATTTAATTCAATGCCACTTACTTTTGAGCAAATATGGACTGCATTCAAAAACGAAGCGCTATGGGCGTTTAAAGATGTGTTGCAAAGTATTAACAATATATTTAACAGTGATCGATTTGCAGCATTTAGAGAAAGTGCTGGTCAATCATTACAATTAGTTGCTACGCTCGCTAGTTATGCCCTTAATGCTATTGCATCTGTAGGTGCCTTTATTTATGATAATTGGCAATGGATTGGTCCTGTTATTTTAGGTGTAGGAAGTGCCTTACTTGTGCTAGTTAGTTATCTAACTTTAGCGCGAGCAGCTATATTGATACAAATTTCTGCTGTTTGGGCTTGGAATGCTGCGCTTGCTGCTAATCCAATAGTTTGGGTAGTACTAGCTATTATTGCTTTGGTTGCAATAATTTATCTTGCTGTTGTAGCAATAAATCACTTCGCAGGTACTTCAATTAGTGCCACCGGAATTATTGCAGGTGCATTCATGGTGTTGGGTTCAGCTATCTATAATGTCATAGCTTATCTATGGAATATGTGGGCTTCTTATGTCGAATTTTTTGTAAATGTGTGGAAACACCCGATGTATTCAGTAAAAAGATTGTTTTATAACTTGGCTACCAACGTGCTAGATGTAATTATTTCTATGACAAGTGGATGGGATAGTTTTGCTACAAACTTTGTTAATGCCATTGTTGATGCGGTAAACTTGGCTATCCAAGCTTGGAATTGGTTTATAAATTTATTGCCAGAAAGTGTTGCTTCTAATATAGGTTTAAAAATAGGTACAGAATTTGGTCATAGTAAGTCTATTACCAGTGATTTAAAAGGTCTCAAAGGTACATTAGGTGATTGGGTAGGCGAGGCACCTACTGACTACTGGGAAGCTCCTAAAATGGAAATGAAATCTTTAGGTGCTGCTTGGGATACAGGCAACAACTGGGGTGCTAACCTATTCAAAAAGGATGAAAAAAATAATACCGATGATCTAATAAATAAAGCTATAGATGATGCCCTAGCATTAGGTGACAAGCTTGATAAGGGTAACGATGCTGGGAAGAAAACTGCTGCCAATACCAAAAAAGCAGCAGACAGCATAAAAATGTTAAATGAGGACTTGAAATATCTTCGTGACATCGCTGAACGAGAAGCCATTAATCGTTATACTACAGCAGAAATCAATATAGATGCTCGAAGCGAAAACCACATCAATAATAAAATGGACCTTGATGGTATTGTGGATCATATTGTTGAAAAAGCAGAAGAAGCCGCAGAAATGTTAGCAGAAGGAGGCCCAACAGAATATGTATAACTTTTTTATGGATGGTGTACAGTTTCCTGTTGCGCCTCCTGAGTTAAGCACAAGGATAAATGGTCGTAATGAAACCATCGTCTTAATGAATGATGGAGAAGTAAATGTAATTAAAAAGCCAGGCCTAACGGATATTGAGTTTGAGGTATTACTCCCAAACGTCAAATATCCGTTTGC
>NZ_JBNNMG010000104.1:0-11443 GCF_050272555.1 Lysinibacillus sp. NPDC047702
GTTCAAAATAGCCAGCTATCTGAAAAAAACTCAGATAGCTGGCCATTCGTCATGCGTACCGATAAGGTGCGCTTATTTTTGTATTTCGGGCTTACTTTATTTTCAAATTTATACATTTATCCCACTTTTCCGATAAATAAACAGCCTCTATTGATACAGTAGGTCACAGCTTGTTAGGACTTTCCCCCTATCGTATTAGTACATTTTTAAAGGTAATCCCAGCTTTTTTTAGGTAAATTTTTGCTTCAGTTTCTCTATGAATCTTAGAGCAGTAAGTAATAACAAATAAAGTTTGTATCAATTTTATTTCCCCCTTCGATTGGTTTTCCACAATTACATTAACTTTCGTTTTACAGCTATTTGGCACAATGACTTGGTTTTCTAATTTATAGCCCGCTGGTATCTTCCAATTTACTCTAATTTCAAAGTGTGGTCGGTCAACTCTTCCGACCCAGTCACCACCCCATGTAATGCCCAGCTTTCTGGCAACAGCACCTACTTGAGCAAGTGTCGTTACATCATATAAAGAATGAGGAGGACCAACAGCAATATCCCAAGCTCGCCTTGATCTATGGTTACTATCTAGAGTCCATGTTACAATCTGACCTGACCGTGTACGCCCTTGTGCATAAAGATAATTTTGTCGTTCCTGTGAGCGATAAGTCTCCGTAATGAAAATATTTTTAATTCCAGCTTTAAAAAACTCTTGGAATAATAATCGGCAAGCTGTTTGGGCAGCAGGTAATAACTCAGCTAGGTCTCTGCAAGTTGTTGTTATGCTTAGACTCATTTGATATGTCCCCCTATTCATTTTTAAATATTCTTTTAATTTGACCATAAACCAACGTAAAAAAACGGTAATAATCGCCTCTTAAAATTCACTTAAATTAGGTGAAATCTCGATCTATTATACCTTTTTTTCCATCACTCTTACATATTTAATAGGTATTTTATGTTAAAAACACATCATAATTCCAATCATCTCATACATATACAATCCCTTAATTCTCAAAATAAGCGCCCTCTCTGGAGAGAAAAAACGTTAGATCAAAACTTTTTCTTTATCGTGCCAACTTAACAATCCGAGCTCAACAATGTGTTATTTTAACGGTTTGTCATTTCTAGAATTAGAAGTGAATTTTTTGTTTATCTTACTATTAATAGGCCAATACTAAACGATATTAGGCTACATTACTATGAACGATGATTAGCCCCATCTGTCCCCTTAAGTTCATAATAATAGACCATGATCAGATTCGATACACACCATTGGGAGGATACATATGAATAAACATCCTTTAACCCTTTTCATCATCATAGTTAGTACATTCTTGTTATCAGGTTGCTGGGATGTCAATGAACCTCAAAGGATGTATTATATTAATGCCGTCGGTGTTGATTTTAAGGATAATCTGTATGAAGTATATGTACAATTTATTAATTTTGATGACGTGGCGAAATCAGAAAGTCCAAATCCTAAGATTGTAGCAGCAGAGATAGGTTATGCAAAAGGAAGGACAGTAGATGAGGCTATCTACAAATTATATAATTCAAGTGACCAAAAGATTTTTTGGGGACATATGAGATATATGGTCTTCTCAGAAAGTGCTTTAGAGGATGAACGTGGTATTCCAGCAATTGATACATTTATTCGTTATAGAGATACACGGTACCAAATCTGGGTCTATTGTACAAAAGAGCCCATGAATGAAATATTGCTCACAACGCCACTATTAGAAGGTTCGCATGCTGTATCAAAATTAAGTAATCCTATAAATCCGACTAGAGATGAAACATTTATATTGCCGAGAAACTTGAGAGACATAGTTATTGGATTAAATGAACCAAGCCATGAGATTAATCTTCCTTATGTAACAATAAAAAAAGATTGGGTAACAACAAAGGAAGCCACAGAAAATACATTCTTTTCAGGTATTGGTATACTTTCAAAAGATGGCTTTAAAGGAAGCATAGAAGACGTTTCAGCAAGAGGATTTCAGTGGACTCATGATGAGACAAAACAAGGAGAACTTACCATTAAATTAGATCATGAAGAGGATTATTTAACTGTTAGTGTTGATAAACTTAAAATTATTGTGAAACCCATCGTAAAAAATGAACAACAGGTTTCATTTGAATTTCATATAAATATTAACGCTACAATCAATGGATTTAAAACAAAAGTAACGACTGATGAATTAAGAAAAAAAATAAAAAAAGAAATGATAAAAGAAATACGAGAAACGTATAAAGAGGGTCTAAAATTAGACGCTGATATATATCGTTTATCAGAAGTACTCTATAGAGACAACGTGAAAGTATGGAAAAAATTAGAGAAAAATGGAAAAATCCCATTAACAGAGGATTCAATTAGTAAAATTAATATTCATATCAAAAAAATTAACCCAGGTAGAAAAACATTTGCTGAAACAATAAAAGAGTAAAAGTTATCAAAAAAAAGGACCAGGTTCAAAATTTTTTGAACACTGGTCTTTAATAATTGTTTTTACATCATGAATCGATTCAATTGAGGCACTTTAGATATTTTATAATATGTACTCCTTTATTTTTATTTATAGTCTATTTCTACTTTAAAACAAGTGCTCATTCTATGAATTCTATTCATATTTTCTTACCTTTGGGTTATTTCTAGCCTATCAATAGTTAGACCGAAAATTCAATTGTGGATTTCCGAAAATAAACCTTTCGGACACCGATAATTTTCTTTCGGTTAATGTTGAAACCCTACATTTTTGCACTACGCTTTAATACCTAAGTGCCCCAAAAAAATGACCAGGCTCAAAATGAATTGAATGCCTAGTCATTTTTTCATTGATTCATGACATCATTAGAATATCATATAGTTCTATACAAAATCTAAACAATTAAAACAAATTAAGCAAGGAATCAATTAATCTTCTCATACTGTGCTCTAAGAATTATTCACAGTAATAAAGAGACTTTCCAATGTCGAATGATTATTAATCACATGAGGAACCACCATCTGATGAATCACTGTAATTAGAAGTGTTGTCAGAACAATGGTTATTATGATTGTCATTGTCTTGTAAAGTAAATACAGAACCCATTGAAATATAATCTGTTGTACCAGTGCCAGTATGACTAGAGCGGCTTCTTGAACTCACATTACTACGTTTTGCCTTCTTTAAGTTGATTAAAAATCCTACTAAAAGAATCATGACCACACTTACAATAATAAATTCCATTCTTTCCCCTCCCTGCGGATGAAGCTTATTTTTAAAACTCTATATTCATTCACTTCTTCATTGAATCGTTATCCTCGATTTTAAAAGGAAAATTTCTTTTAACCCATATTAAGCTAATTATACCATTAATAATTCACTCTCTATTAAAGATAATAATTTTTGTGTAAAATTGCTACTTATAATTGGTTCTTTTTTTGTCAAAACTTAAATACAAAACTTCTTTATCGTAAAGTAGGGAAATCAATGAATAAACGTTCTTTATCCAGTCTTTCGTTACTGGTTATGTCTACACTTCTGCTATCTGGCTGCTGGGATGTTACAGAGCCACAAAGAATGTATTACATTAATGCTATTGGCGTCGATTTTAAAGATAATCAATATGAGGTCTATATGCAAATTCTTAATTTAGATGCTGTTGCAAAATCAGAACAGCCAAATCCAGACGTTACACCCTCGGAGGTTGGATTTGCAAAAGGAAGGACAATTGAAGAAGCTATTTATAAATTGTATCGTGCTTCTGATCAACAAATATTTTGGGGGCATATGAGATACCTAATTTTTTCGGAAAACGCATTAAAAAATGAAAGAAGTATTCCTGTTATGGATACCTTTATACGTTTTAGAGAAACAAGGTATCACATATGGGTTTACTCTACAAAGGACCCAATAAAAGAGATTCTTCTAATAACACCGATTTTAAAGGGAACTCTTACTTCTTCCAAATTAAGCAATCCCATAAACACTACTGAACAAGAATCATTTATCTTACCACAAAATTTACGTGAAATAATGATTGGATTAAATGAACCTAATCATGAGGTCAGCATACCATACGTTACCATAAAAAAAGATTGGGAAACATCCATTAAATCCGAACAAGAAACAACTTTCTCTGGTGTAGGTGTACTTTCAAAAGATGGATTAAAAGGATTTATCAAAGATTCTGCAGCTAGAGGCAATCAATGGATGCATAATAAGACGAACCGTGGCGAAGTAACCTTTAAATTAGAGAGTGATGAGCGGGATTTCTTAACAGTGGATATAGATAAATTAAATGTTTCAGTAAAGCCAATAGTTAAAAGCAAAAATCAGGTGACATTTGATATTGAAATTAAACTAAATGCCACATTAAATGGTTTTAAAGGCAAAGTGGTCTCCCACCAAATTAGAGAGGACATCATTAAACAAGTAAAAAAAGAAGTAATGGAGACTTATGAGGAAGGTTTAAAAATAGACACTGATATTTATCGTTTATCAGAATATCTTTATCGTAAAAACGTTAAAGTGTGGAAAAACCTAGAAAAGGATGGGAAAATACCATTGACGAAAGATTCTATCAGTAAATTGTCTATCCATGTTAATAAAATAAATCCTGGAAGAAAAACGTTTGCTGAAACAATAAAAGAGTAAGAAATTGCATCACCACAGTCCCTTTTTAGGAAACTTTGGTGATGCATTGTTTTTTAACCGTTGATTTTCAGTTGTTTGATATCCTCTATCAGCATGTCAACATTCTCTTTTTTTGTCGCCCAGCTCGTACAAAATCTTACAACACTGTTGTTGGCATCGACTTGTTCCCACATTGAAAAGGCATACTTTCCACTTAATTTAGCAAGTATTCCATTCGATAAAATTGGAAATTGTTGATTTGTTTTGGAATCATATCGCAGGGAAAAACCATTTTCAACAAATGCTTCTCGAATTTTCATTGCCAATGCTACAGCATGACTAGAAATCTCATAGTATAAGCCATTTTCAAATAATGTTTCAAATTGAATTCCTAATAATCTTCCTTTAGCCAATAATCCACCTTTTTGTTTGATTAAATATCGAAAATCCCTTTTCAATTCCTCGTTTATAATAACGACCGCTTCTCCAAATAATGCGCCTATTTTTGTACCCCCAATATAAAACACATCACAAAGCCTTGCAATATCCACTAAGGTTAAATCGTTATCCTTGGAAACCAATCCATACCCTAATCTTGCACCATCCATAAATAACGGTATACCACATTCACAGCAAACCTTACTCAATTCTTCCAATTCCTTTTTACTATATGTCGTTCCATTTTCTGTAGGATGAGAAATATAAACTAGAGCTGGCTGCACCATATGCTCATGTGTAGCATCGGTCCTATGAGCATCAAATAATTCTTTTACTTGTGTTGCTTGAATTTTTCCATCTTCACTCGGAATGGTCAGCACTTTATGGCCCGTTGCTTCAATTGCCCCTGATTCATGAACAGCTATATGACCCGTTTCCGCCGCAACAACACCTTGATGGGGTCGTAAAATAGAAGCAATAACCGTAGTATTTGCCTGAGTTCCCCCAACTAAAAAATGGACATCAGCATTGTCTACACCACACTCTTTTTTAATATAGGTTCTTGCCTTTTCACAATGGTCATCCATTCCATATCCAGGGGACTGTTCTTCATTCGTTTCCATAATTCTTTTTAGTATATGTACATGGGCTCCTTCTGCGTAATCATTTTCAAAGCGTATCATTCATAATCCCCCAATTTCCCTAATTTTCGCTGGATCAACATCATAGAAGAATGAATTTCTTTAATTTCCTTCTGAGAAAGTCCATCAAACAATTCCACAATTTGCTCATCAGATTTTTTATTTAGCTGCATAAATAAATCAATCCCCTTAGGTGTTAAACTTATAAGGCTTGTTCTGCTATCCGCTGTTGAACCCTTTTTGCAAATGACACCATCTCTACCTAGCTTGGCAATAATTCTACTCATATAACTTCGATCAATATCAAGCTTCTCGACTAAATTATTTGCAATACATTGTTCCAAAAATCCTATTTCTAAAATAATCCTTGCCTCAGTAAATGAGTAATCGGTATTTAGTACATGACTATCTAATAAATTTAGCAGCTTTGTATAAAAGCGATTAAATTTCCGAATATCTGCGACGATATTGTTATCTTCCAAGTGCATTGATCGGCTCCTTTTTAGTGGATTTTGTCAACTATATTTCATTAAGTGGACTTTGTCAACTTTAAAAAAACTTTAAAAATCAAAAGAGCATGTTTTGAAATAAAAATTAATCAAAACATACTCTTATTTAATGAGGGCACTGAAAAACTAAAAAAATTCACTTTTTTATATTAGAAATTTGTCTTTTGTTAGATTTGAAAACTTAAAAAAGTCGATTTGCATCACAATTTTTGTGGCAAATCGACTTTTTCAGTGCCCTTTATTTAATGTGGGAAGTCTCAAAAGTTTTATGATAATCAATTAAATCTTCACGACACTTTACGTTTTCTGCCTTTTCATATATTGCCATCTTTAAACCACCATTTTTCTCTAAAAAATAAGCTTTACCTACTTTTTAGTAGAACTCTTCGACCATCTTTATTAGCTTAGAGAGCGTTTTCCAATTACGAACTGTTGCTGGGATGCCTAAGATATCCAATTTGCTGCCAATTTTAGAATTTCGAATGCTGTCATAGAATAAAAGATAGATATCTCTCCCCTGTATTACAGCAAGCTCCTTTGTATTTGCATAAGATAAATATTTCTCACTATTAGCCTTTGAAGGTGAAGTCGGCAGTAATGCCACATATAGGCACTCCCCCTTGCACGAAATGCTCGCCTCAGTAATTTTCTGCTCTGGAAAAGGACATTGTCGCACTATTTGTAGTAATTCTTCAGCATTTCGAATGACAACTGTAGTCAGTATCTCAAAATCCTCATGAATTTTATCTTGAATTTTCGATTGCAAATCTTCCTCAGATTCATTTGATTCAAAAATGATATTTCCACTTTGAATATATGTTCTTATATTTTGTAATGCAAGTTGTTCAAGAGAGCTTTTTAGTTGTGCCATTATAATTTTATTATGGCCTCCTACGTTAATACCTCTAAGTAATGCAATATATATCGTCATTTCATTTTCCTTTCACTTAGAAATTTATGAATGTAAGTAGTTCAAAATCAATTTCACCTTGGCGTAATTGCGTCTGGAGGCTTTTATCTTAAGTAACCTCCATTGTTAATATCAAAGGTTGCACCTGTATAATGCTTTGATTTATTTGATAGTAAAAATATTACTGTTTCAGCAACATTTTCAGGTGTTACTGGTGTATGAATAAGCTGCTGTTGTAAATACTCCTCTTTTCTCCATTCAGGAATTATATCCATCATCGGAGTTTGAACCATTGTAGGAGCAACAGCATTAACCCTGATGTAAGGCGCAAAATTTGTTGCATTGCTTTTAGTTAAACCGAGTATTGCAGCCTTTGAAAGCCCATAGATAGCATCCGAACTACCTTCTAGACCAGACACTGAAGACATATTTACAATAACGCCTTTCTGTTTATTTTGCAGTTTAAACCGTCCAAACATTTGTGAAAAATAAATGCTGCCTTTAATATTTATATTAAGCACCTGATCAATCTCATCAGGCTTGTATTCAAGTATATTTTTACCCAAATAAATACCTGCATTATTCACTAAACTATCTACTTCAGAATGTTTTTCTTCTACAATTGCAAAAAAATTAGCTACCTCTTCATATTTACTTACATCTAATGGATATGTATATAAAACAAAACTGTTAATAGATTTTTTTAAATCAGATAAGGCTTGTACATTAATATCACACGCAATTACTGAAGCCTCTTCCTGTAAGCAATGTTTAACAATTTCTCTTCCGATCCCTGAAGCGGCGCCAGTTACGATTATTTTTCTATTTTTCAGCACTGGATATCTCCTCCATATCTAAATGCATACAAGAAAAAGCAGGTCAATTCATTGTTGATTTAGCTATTTTTAACTATTTTATCATTTAATTATATGCAATGGTGACCCTAAGATTTTTTGTGATGAATAGTAAAAGACCAGGTGCACAATAATCTGTGATCACCTGGCCTTTTTATGCGTGTTCGTTTGTTTACCTTGACAATGATAGCGTAACACATCATCCTAAACAAATTCTGAACAAATAAAATTATATTTACTGAGTTTATTATTGAGATGTTTAATAATCAGTTTTGCCCTAAAACATCACTGTCTCTTGTAGAATATCAATCTCTGATTAAGGGTTCATCCATTCCATGATTGAATTACTTGTAATTTTTATAAGAGCAAGATACTTTAATAATGTTGGCTTAACAACGTTTTACACTTTATAAAGTCGATGGATTAATTAATACACTCTTTAGTTCAATAAGCTAAATAAAACAGTCACTAATTGATTACCCATCAAACTTTTACTTTATAATTCAGTGCTAACTCATCCCCTGGTAATCCTCTTATTCCCCAATTATGTCTTGGAGTTTCAAAAATTGTAATTTCAACATCTTGAGGATGGATATTCAATTGGCTATTTATCCGTTCAAATAATAATTTAAGTAATTGTTTTTTAGTCTCTATCGTTCGGCCTTCAAACATACTAACCTCAATTATGATATATGATTCAGTTCTTTCACTTGCAAAATAAAAATCCTCTTTGTCCATAGGAAAAAAGCGATGGAATTTCTTATCTGAAGGAAACTCAAGTGCATCCATCATACAAGAATGTATAATATTCGATAACGTTTCCTTAATAGGATTTAAACTGTCCTTAATACCATAGATTTTAATTTGCCCCATTGTCACTTCACCTCTCTCGTCTCAACTAGCCATCGATAAATACTGTTCTATAAAGAGATACCCTTTCCATTCTACAAAGTTGTAATTTTATTCAAAAAATATACTTAACGTTTCGGAGTTCAATAATGTCATCTGTTCTTTTCTCTAATAATTTTTTATCCTATTATATTATGTCTTCTTTCTTATGACCAATTAATCGATCTATTACTGTATTAATTATAGTAACAATGACTAATAACAATAAAAATTTCCAGATAAAATTCAAATTGAAGTCTTCAACCGTATAGATGAAGAGACCCACAATTACTCCCATTAATAAGGCTCTAATGTGCACATTCATCAAAAATCACCTTTTTCTATTAGCATTAAATCTTATATACTTAAATTGCAATATCTTTGCTAAATCATAGTGAACAAATTTTAGAAGCCTATTTTCTACTTTTAACAGACAATTTCACAATCTCTTCTGACTAAAGTAACGATGATGCTGGTGCTTGAATATTCGAATGCCGACTCATATCAAATGATACTTAGCCTTAAAATTAATTATTGATTATGTAATACAAAGTGAAGCATGATGACATTCACACATATCTTCATTTCTACATTTCTATCAATTAATTGCGCTTTTCTGAAATCTATAAGTTCCTTTTCTTCTACACTAATAATTTTTGATAGGCTTTCGGTAGTTAGCCTGTAATCCGATAACAAATCATTTAATATTAAAGTTACTCTTTCTTTTGCATCAAAACTTTCAAACCCGAAATTTAACATAGTCAATTTATTCTCAATTTTTTCTTGTTGTTCATTCGAGATATTTCCTTTATGATTCAATAAATTTTCCAACTCATTTATAGATAAGTCTAATATTTTAGAAAGCTGTTGATGATTGAAGTTAAATTTTTCAACTAATTCTTGAATCTCTACTATAAGATATTCAAATTGTGATATGTTAGAAACAAAAGATACTTCAACCCTATCTCTGAATTCCATCAAAAATTAACACCTCCATATCCTAATTAAATATTTGTTAGTCTAATATACCAGTATACACTATTTTTTCTACTATTTAGGCTCTTTATCATAACTTATAGTTGACTTCCGCTCCAGTCAATAACTATTACGATTAAAAATATCAACCACATCTTTTGGTGTTGAACCTTTATTCATTATAATTGCTAATTTTCCCCTTATATATCCATTATGAAATAAACAAAGTGTATATTGTTATATTCCTTCAATATAATAAAAACCCTCCACAATTGTTCTGTGGAAGGCAAAAATCCCAAGCACTTGTGAATTTTTTAAAACTCTCAACAAACTGAACACATAAAATGTAGCTGCTGTTGATTCACTTACCTATAAGAATTATGTGTAGGATGAAATAGGTCTTCTTCTGCTTGTCTAACAACTGAAAAATTCTCCACATTGTAATGACCATGGAGTGTATTATTGTGATGTTTAATAATTTGCTCTGCCCTTAAAACATCACTGTCAGTTGTTGAATGTCCATCCCCGACTAAGGTAACGTCCATTCCATTAACGGTTGCTGTTCTTACTGCACTATCAATACAATGCTGTGTGGAGCAGCCCATCACAACAATATGTTCCGTCTTTAGGGATTGCAGGTATTCTAGAAGCTTTGTACCGTAGAAGCAATTGGTAGCCATTTTATCGAAGAGTTTTGCATGGCTAGATACAAAGATACCACTAAGAATTTCGAACCCTTGACCATTGCCTTCAGCAACGTCAAGATCCCTGATAAAAATTATAGGTATATTTGCTTCTAATGCTTTATCAATCACAAGGTTAATATTATAGATTAGCTGATCTTTCTGAAATACAGCATTTTCTTCATGATTCCCATCTAAAAGTACTTGCTGGACATCAATAATTAATAAAACTTGATTCAAACGATTTTCCCCTTTCAAATTGAGGAAAACGCTTTAATAGTTAAACGTCTTCCCCTTTTTATACACGTTAACATTAAATTTGATTACCATAATATCTCCCCCTCAATTCAGATTCTTTCATATATGCCCTCAGGCAGCTCAATCGTAATGGATTATGCAGATGAAAACTTATTTCAAGAAGAGGGAATTTCCAATCGAGTAAGCAATATGGTAAAAATGGCTGCTGCTAGTGGTGAACCTATGAAGTCATGCTTCACTTATAGTGAAATGGAAACGCGCTTAGAAAAGTCAAATCTACTAATTTATGAGCATTTATCACCTAAAGCTATTCAAAATCTTTATTTCAACAAACGTGAGGATTATCTAACAGCCTTTGAAACAATACATTATATCCATGCAGTAAAAAAATAACGTTATTTCAAATTGCACTTTAGCATATCCATTTTGAAAGATTATCTTGTTAGAAAATTTAAAGTAATTTCTAGTTAATTTTTATTTTATTTCTCAGGCAATTAACTATACAAAAATAACGTTCTTCTCATATTACTAGTAATGTAAGCTGATTTAGTCTTACACCTCCGAGCTTTGTTACTATGAGGCTGGGACAAAACCCTTCTCTAAACTAAAAAGCCGGTGAAATTTTACGATCAGTAAAATTTCACCGGTTTTAAATTTTTTTCATAAAAAAA
>NZ_JBNNMG010000105.1:0-10805 GCF_050272555.1 Lysinibacillus sp. NPDC047702
TAGAAGAATCTGTTTAAAAAAACAAATAGAATCATAAAAATGCCACAAAAAATTTGTGGCATTTTCATTGACATAATCTTATTTCAACACTATGACCTCTATAGGTAGTGATCTGAATGAATTTAAGCTACTTTTCAGAGGTGTCCAAACACCCGCTGAAATAGAGGAACTCAGGCTAAGATCTTCACATCCTGTGAAAACGCCTGAGTGACCAACATCGTGTTGGCCCAAAGCCTCTGGCGGATGTCACGGAATCGAAAAGGAGTTAATAAAGGATGTTAGCCTAAAATCATCGCATCCATGCGATAACGGCTAACTGATCTGCATCACGCAGGCCTAAGCACAAAGCCGATTCCGGACGCAATTATGCCGAGGCATAATTGATATAAACAAATTCCAAAAAAACTGTTCTACAGCAATGCCATAGAACAGTTTTTTCATTTCTCGATCTTTCTTGGACTTCGTAAGTCTTTTTCTAAAGGATAAAATTGAACATGTCCTGTTTCATCATCAAATTGGCGAATATGCTGAATGCCCTGTACCTCAGCTAAAACGATATCGGCTGTAATTACAATATTTCCACCCTTTATCAAATGCCCTCCCGATACTTGACCCCATTGATCACTCATTGATCCATGAAGATGCGTCTCATATTCTCCATCACGTTTACACACAACACCAGCACCTTGAATAAATTCAAGGGGTCCCTCTTTTTTAACTACTTCACTGAAACCGACATTAATTTTAGAGGTCTCATCTGGTACTAAATATACAAAACTACTTTTTTGAAAACTGCCAATACAGCTAACAATGGTAGCCGACTCAATATCGTTCTCTTGACAGATTGCCTCTATCCCCTCAATAATATCAGTCCCCATTAAAATACGAGCACTAATCACTTTTCCAAATGCTCCAACTCCATAATTTACTCTTATAGGCATCCCTACACCCCCTTTTGCTTCAAAATTATTTACGCCCAACGTCCAGCTAGCTCTAAAAGCTTCTACTCAAAATCCGTAGGGGGCTCTCACTTGATTCAGCGGATGCAAAAACAAAAAACCATTCATCTCTTCACATATTTGCTAAATCAAAATAAATAAAAAATAAAATAATTATTGACTAATAATAACCTATAATTTATATTAGTTCTATCGGATTTATAAAAATACTATATATCTCTTATCAAGAGTAGCTGAGGGACTGGCCCTATGAAGCTCGGCAACCTCCTTTTTAAAGGAAGGTGCTAAATCCTGCAAACGATTGTCGTTTGATAGATAAGAGAGGACGTTTTTTCATGAGCCTCTCTTAGTTTATAAGAGAGTTTTTTTTATTTTTAAAAACCGATAAAACAAACTTTGGAGGTCATTTTCATGAAGAAACGAAACAAATTTTTAATAGGCTTAGCAGGTCTTACATTAGCAGCGGCATTAGTAGGCTGTGGTACAAAAGAAGATAGTAATGGCGACCAAGGTAAGGCTATTAATGAAAATAAAATCGTAGTAGGTGTCACTTCTGGTCCACATGAACAAATTGCAGAGGTTGCGGCAAAAGTTGCAAAGGAAAAAGGCTTGGAAGTAGAGCTTAAATCCTTCTCTGACTATGTTTTACCTAATACTTCATTAGCTGAAGGCGATCTTGATGCAAACAGCTATCAGCACGAGCCTTTCTTAGATACTTTTAATAAAGATCATGATACAGACTTAGTACCAGTAGGAAAAACTATTCTGAATCCAATGGGTGTTTACTCTGAAAAATATAAATCTTTTGATGAAATACCAGACGGAGCAACATTTGGTTTACCAAACGATCCAACAAACGGTGCCCGTGCACTATTTGTTTTACAAGAAGCTGGCTATATTAAATTAAAAGAAGGTACTGGCCTAACAGCATCTATCCGTGATGTTGAGGAAAACAAGAAAAATTTAAAATTCATAGAGTTAGAGGCTGCACAAATTCCAAAGCAGCTTAGTGAGGTTGATGTAGCTGCTATTAATACAAACTTTGCGCTTGATGCTGGCATTAATCCTAAAGAAGATTCTATCCTTTTAGAATCTACTGACTCTCCTTATGTAAACTATATCGTAGTACGTGCCGAAAATGAGAATGATCCAACGATTAAAAAATTCGTTGAAGCTTATCAATCTGATGAAGTACGCAAATTTATTGAAGATGAATTTAAGGGTTCTGTAATTGCAAGCTGGTAAGTACTAAAAATAGACTTCGACAAAGTGGTTATTTTCCCCATCTTCCACTGATTATTCGTTGAAACAATTGGGCTTATACAGGTTATTAAGATCCCTACTTAGAATTTTTTGTTCTTGAAAAGGGGATTATACAGCACGTTAAGCGGGATAAAATAGAGAATCTGCTAGAATCCTTTGGGAAAGCGAGCAGATTCTTGCTTTTTAGAAAGGAGACATCCATATGATTCGGTTAGAAAATATATCCAAAGAATTTAAAACAAAAAAAGGTATTGTCAGAGCAGTGAATGGGATTAACCTTCATGTTAAAAAAGGTGAAATTCATGGGGTCATTGGCTATAGTGGTGCAGGTAAAAGTACACTTATTCGCTGTGTCAACCTATTGGAGCGTCCAACAGCAGGAAAAGTTTGGATCAATAATGTGGATATTACTTCCCTTTCCCTAAATGATCTTCGAAAGACCCGTCAAAAGATCGGGATGATCTTCCAGCATTTTAATCTCTTAAAAACTGCGACCGTTTATAACAATATTGCTATCCCATTAAAGCTTCTTGGCTATAACGATGTCGAAGTAAAAAATCGTGTGGCGAAATACGCTGAAATTGTTGGTTTAACAGAAAAATTAGAAAGCTTTCCAAGTCAGCTTTCAGGAGGTCAAAAACAACGAGTTGCTATTGCCCGTGCATTAGCACAGGAACCCGAAATCTTACTAAGTGATGAAGCGACTAGTGCACTTGATCCAGAAACAACAGAAGCCATTCTTGAGCTTTTATTGAAAATTAATCGTGAGCTAGGCATTACTATTTTACTTATTACGCATGAAATGAATGTCATACAAAAAATCTGCGATGATGTATCTGTTCTTGAAGCAGGGAAAGTTGTGGAATACGGCTCTGCTATTGATCTTTTTGCGAAGCCTCAGCACCCAACAACGCGAAAGTTCTTGAACACGATTTCACAGCGTAATCTATCCCCTTCTCTTATCCAGCAGCTCAATGTTTCAGGGAGTGTTATTCGTCTAACATTTCTCGGAGAAAGTACTGGAAAACCGTTACTGACAGAGGTCAGCAAAGTATACGATGTTCAGCCAAATATTTTAACTGCCAATATTATTGAATTAAAAAATGGCATCGTCGGAAATATCGTCGTTCATTTAAATGGTGAGGCGCATATTGTACAAAAGGCATTAACGTATTTCACAGAAAATGGAGTAGCCGTAGAGGAATTAGGAGGCGAACAAAATGAATAGTATTCAAGGCTTCTTTACAGATTGGTCAGATGTTATTGGAAAATCAATTATCGAAACCTTCCAAATGGTCGGAATATCTTTATTCTTTTCCATAGTCATTGGAATTCCATTAGGGCTCTTAATTGTTTTAACACGTCCTGGTCAATCTTTTGAAAATAAATTTCTTTATCAATTTTTTAATTTATTCATTAATATAATTCGCTCCGTCCCATTTATCATTTTACTCTTCTTTATTTTACCGTTTACAAAGCTAATTGTTGGGACAACGATTGGTGTGAAAGGTGTGATTGTACCACTTGTTGTTTATACGGCACCTTATATCGCACGACTGATGGAGACAGCACTATTAGAAGTGGACCCAGGTGTTGTAGAGGCTTATACAGCAATGGGCATTAAACGCCGTCATATTATCTGGAATGTTTTATTACGCGAGGCTCGCCCTTCTATCATTTTAGGCTTAACCATTGCCACAATTGGTCTTATTGGAGCAACAGCAATGGCAGGAATGGTTGGTGCGGGTGGTTTAGGTGATCTTGCCTACCGTTATGGTCATTTACGCTATGAGGTCGATGTTATGTATGCGACCGTATTTATTTTAATCATTCTTGTTCAGAGTATTCAATCTATTGGCAATCGGTTTGCAGCAAAACTTAAGAAGGATTAAGGAGGAGCACTGTGACAAATGAAATTTATGTAGAGAAAAATGGTTATATAGCAACTTTAGTGATAAATCGTCCTGAGAAACGTAACTCTTTATCAAGGGCAATGTTTCAGGCTATTTTGAATGAGCTTCATCATTTAAGCTCTGACCCTTCTATCAAACTTTTAATTGTCCGTGGCGTAAATGAGGTTGCCTTTTCTTCAGGGGCAGATATTAGTGAGTTTTTAGATATTCGTTATGCAGCTGACAACGCGAAGGCATACAATGATTTGGCATTAAGGGCAATTGACGCACTCTATAAATTTCCGCACCCAACCATAGCTATGATACAGGGTTTAGCAATTGGTGGTGGCTTAGAAATAGCAAATGCCTGCGATTTTAGAATTGCTACACCCAAAAGTAAATTAGGCATCACTGCCGCAAACATCGGCATCGTCTATAATCTTGAAAGTACAAAGCGTCTTATCAATATTGTTGGAGTTGCCAAGGCGAAAGAAATTTTATACACAGCAAACATTTTTACAGCTGAAGAAGGAAAAAGTATTGGCTTGATTACTGCCCTACATGAGCCAGAGGATATCGAAAATGCCACACAGCAATTCGCTGAGCATCTCTTAAGTAAATCTTCTGTTGCCAATGCCGGCATTAAAAAAATTATACAAGCTATTGTAGATGGTGAAAATGAAGAAAATGATGTGTTAGCTCAAATCATTCTTAATTCCTTTAGCTCAGATGATTATAACGAAGGCATACAGGCATTTTTAAACAAAAGAAAGCCCATTTTTAATAAATAAGTGAGGTAGTAACAATGACAAAGACAACTGATGGAGACCTGCTATTAAAAAATATAACCTCCCAAGCGCCCTTCCCCATTTGCTTTGCTGATTTAGAGAAGGCTGTAGCAGAAAAAATTGAAGCTGGACCTTTTGGCTACATACGTTCAGGTGCTGGTGGCGAACAAACATTGCGCAATAATCGTGCAGCATTTGAAAAGTATTCCATAGTACCTCGCTTCTTAAATGATGTTTCAAATATTGATACTTCGATTAATCTTTTCGGAAAAACATATCCAACGCCATTTCTATTTGCCCCTGTTGGCATGAATAAAATGGCACATGATGATGGGGAGCTTGCAGTTGTCCGTGCTGCTCAACAATTAAAAATACCCTATATACAAAGCACAGTTTCTAGCCATGCACTTGAGGATGTTGCACAAGCTGCCCCTACCGCTACAAAATGGTTTCAGTTATATTGGTCTACCAATGAGGAAATTGCTTATAGTATGGCCGCTCGTGCAGAGTCTGCTGGCTTTGAAGCAATCGTCCTCACAGTCGATACAGTTATGCTTGGCTGGCGCGAAGAAGATGTTCGCAACCAATTTTCTCCTTTAAAGCTAGGCTATGCAAGAGGAAACTACATCAATGATCCCGTGTTTATGGCTTCTCTGCCAGATGAATCATTTGAATCCTACGTCCAAGGTGTACTTCAAAATGTTTTCCACCCTACCTTAAGCTGGGAAAATGTACGTGAATTAAAGCGTCGATCTAATCTTCCTATCCTATTAAAAGGTATTCTACATCCTGAAGATGCAAAGCTAGCTATAGACAATGGTATAGACGGTATTATCGTTTCAAATCATGGAGGTCGCCAACTGGATGGCGTAGTAGGATCACTTGATGCACTTCCAGCGATAGTAAAAGTGGTGAATGGACAAATTCCTATTATTTTAGATAGTGGCGTGTATCGTGGCATGGATGCCCTAAAAGCGCTTGCTTTAGGAGCAGATGCAGTAGCAATCGGCCGTCCTTTTGTCTATGGACTGGCGCTAGACGGACAGAATGGAGTCGAAAAAGTCATGACGAATTTATACGATGAATTGAAAGTTTCCATTGCATTAGCAGGAGCAACCTCTATTCCAGCACTACGAAATATTAATTTAGTGAAAAAAGATGGAGTCGATGAAAAATGAATCAAGCATTACAAGGCTTAAAAGTTGTTGATCTCTCGCAGGTGCTTGCCGGTCCATACTGCACAATGGTATTAGCAGATATGGGAGCTGAAGTTGTTAAAATTGAGAAGTATCCCCATGGAGACGACACACGCACGATGGGCCCCTTTATTAATGAAGAAAGCCATATGTACATGATGGTTAATCGCAATAAAAAAGGTGTTTGCTTGAATTTAAAAACACCAGAGGGATTAGAGCTTTTTAAAGAGCTTATCCAATCGGTAGATGTGCTTGTGGAAAATTATCGACCTGGCGTCACTAAAAAGTTAGGAATTGATTATGCAGCATTAAAAGATATTAACCCTGGTCTCATATATTGCTCCATTTCCGGTTATGGTCAAACAGGTCCTTATAGTCAAAAGGGCGGCTACGATATTATGGCGCAAGGTCTTAGTGGCTTAATGCATATGACTGGTGAAGCAGATGGCAGACCAGTAAAGGTAGGCTTTGCTGTAAACGATATTGCGGCTGCTCAAACAGCATTACAATCTATTTTAATGGCCTATATTTACAAGCTACGTAGCGGTGAAGGACAATATATTGATGTTTCCTTAGTAGAATCTGGACTGGCATGGACAGTTTGGGAGGCGGCAGCTTACTTTGGGCAAGGTCAGCTACCTGAGCGAACAGGTACTGCGCATCGTGTTTCCGCACCTTATCAGGGTTTTAAAACGCAGGATGACTATATTTTAGTAGGTGCAGGCAATCAAAAGCTATGGGAGATTTTTGCCGCGAAAGTCGTCAATCGACCAGATTGGCTGAGTAATCCACTGTTCGCATCAAACTACTTACGAGCTCAGAATGTTAAAGCATTGGAGGAAGAAATCGAAAGTGAATTGGTCAAGCATAAAGCTGCATATTGGCTTCAGCTTTTAGATGAATATGGTGTACCATCTAGCCCAATCTATTCCTACGATCAAACATTGAATGATCCTCATATTTTGGAGCGCGGTATGGTCCTATCCTATGAGCATCCAACCGCTGGGTCAATGCGTACACTGGGCTTCCCAGCGAAATTTTCTCAAACCCCTGGACAGCTAACAAATGCCGCCCCAACATTAGGGCAACATAATGAAGAGATTTTGAAATCATTGCATGTGACAGATGAACACATAAAACAGTTAAAAGCCACGAATATCATTCATTCAAAATAGAGCTTATGTGATTCAACCCAGTTTATCCGTCAATTTGAACGTTCTATCCGTTGATTTAGTCTAGCTATCCATCACTTAGAGTGTTCTATCCATCTATACGTAATAAAAGGGCTGCCTCACTAAGAGGCAACCCTTTTTTTATTGAATTACACCTAGTTCGCGACCTACTTTTTCATAAATTGCGAGTGCATCATCTAGCATTTCTTTTGTATGAGCCGCTGTAGGCATATTACGAACACGACCTGTACCCTTTGCAACCGTTGGGAAAACGATTGATTTCGCATAAACGCCTTCTTCAAATAAGCGTCGAGAAAACTCCTGCGTCAGCTTTTCATCGCCAATAATACATGGAGTTATTGGTGTTTCGGATTCTCCAATATTAAAGCCTAACTTGGCAAGCCCTGCTTTTAAATAATCGCCATTTTCCCAAAGTTTATCGTGGAGCTCAGTGGAGTCAATTAACATTTGAACTGCTGCCGTAATCGCTGCAACATCGCCAGGTGGTAGTGCTGTTGAGAATAAAAATGGACGTGAGCGTACCTTTAGCCAGTCAATTAAATTTTTCTTACCAGCGACATATCCACCAACAACGCCAATTGCTTTAGAAAGTGTACCAATTTGGAAGTCGATTTCTTTCTCTAAACCAAAGTGCTTCACTGTACCTTTTCCTTTACCTGTTACACCTGAGCCATGAGCATCATCCACATACGTAATTAAATCAAATTCCTTTGCAATCTCAACAATTTCCGGCAATTTAGCAATATCACCATCCATGGAGAAAACACCATCAGTAATGACCATAACTTTATTGTATAATCCAGATTCTTTCGCTGCTTTTGCCTTCGCACGTAAATCATCCATATCAGAGTGATTAAACGCGATGATTTTCGCCTTTGATAAACGGCATCCATCAATAATAGAAGCATGATTCAATTGATCCGAAAGAATCGCATCATTTTTATCCATTACAGCTGAAATCGCTGCCATATTACAGTTAAAGCCTGATTGATAGGAAATAGCTGCTTCTGTTCCTTTAAATTCAGCAAGCTTTTCCTCTAATTTAACGTGTAGATCAAGCGTACCATTTATAGTACGAACAGCACCTGCTCCGACACCATATTTATCAATAGTCTCTTTGGCAATACGCTTCAATTCTTCATTTGTTGCTAAGCCAAGGTAGTTGTTTGAGGATAAGTTGATAAGATTTTTGCCACGCACCTGAATAACAGGTCCATTGGCTCCCTCTACTGGATCAATCTCGTTGTATAAGCCTTGGTCTCTCAAGTCTTGTAGGTTTTCATCTAAAAATGCATTTAATACTTTTGACAAGCGTATCATCCTTTCCTAGGAAAACTGTTCTAGCTCCTAGTGTAGCATAAGCACGCCATTTGAAAAATTACTTTGTTAATCTTTCGAATAGTGGAGCAGTTTTTTCTCGCCAAAGTGAAGAAGATAGACAATGGTCTAATAATCTGCGTACAGTATACTCTGCTTCCGCAAATCGCTTGGAGTAGCCCATTGCATCCTGCATGGCCTCTTTATACTTTACATGGATATCCTCGATTAGAGCTTCTGCATCCTGTGTTAATGCACAATGTTTTCCTATATCAAAAATTTCATCCCCCAGTCTGCCATCCTGTGGATCAAAGACATGTGGCTCCGTACTATCAAATATGCAGAAGTTTAATTCCGGGATAATGACCATATCAACAGAGCCTGCATCCAAACCACACCAAATAATTTGTGCATCTAGCCCTCTCTTATTAGCTTCATCTGCTAAATCCTTCATTAAGGAAGATTTACCTGTCCCCGGCTTACCTTTTATCATTAATCGACGAGCTAAATTTTTAGTAATACTCTCTACTGTATTTTCAGCGCCTCTTGGTGTTAATGTTCCAAGCAAACGGTGTGTGCGCATTCCAGTTTTATTTAAAACGATTGATTGGAAAACGTTTGTTTTTAACATTTCCACTTGATCATTTAATGCTTGCCAATTCATACAGCTCTGTGTGACAATCTCCCAATCATCATGAATCCTAATAGCTTTACTTAGCGTAGCTATACATTTATCACGCCATAACTCACGTTCCTTCATTGCCTCAGCGAGCTGTTCGCCTACTTTTTCGAGCTGAAGGTCCTCTAAACAATCATAAAATGACATCACATGATGCTTTGTTCCAAGGAAAGTCGGTTCGATGCCCCATTCAGATGACCAAATATAGAGTCGATCACACCCTCGAACAAACACTGCCTCCACAACATCCTCTAACAATGCGTGCTTAAACCACTCTACCGCGAAACCCTGCTTAACGTAAAAATAGCCAAGCTCTTTTAAAAGCTCCGACCCCTTCATTGTTGGAGCACCTTGCAATAGATAAACCAAATCCGCCTCATCCATCATTTCCTTATATAATTGTTTAATTCCTTGCCCTGTCAATGCGTGTCCAAAATAATAGGTCACATTTCCGTTCAATACCGCTCCTCCTTTATCTTATGCCCTGCATTATATGAAACGGCAGCAAAAAAAATGAGAAGCTACTTCAATCCTTTAAGATAAAAGTAGCTTCCTATTTAATAGAATGGCTTAATCCCCTCTATATTGCCAATACACTTCATTAAGATCTTTCGACAATAGGGTAATGAATATTGCACAATATAGCCTGATGTTAAAGCAATGACCACTGTTCCAACACCGACAGGACCTCCAAGCAACCAGCCTAAAATTGTCACCAGCACCTCAATGCCCATTCTCGCCGTTTTAATTGTCCCACCAAATTTCTCAACCAAAATCATCATCAATGTATCACGTGGCCCCGCCCCCATATTGGGTGCTATATACATACCACAACCAAAACTTAAAACAAATAAACCTATCACAAAATAAGTAATCTGTAGACCATATATAGTCGTTGACGGCAATAGCCAATTAAAAACATCTATAAATGATCCGATTAGAAGCATATTAAGCCAAGTTCCTATCTTTGGCCATTGTCGTAAAACAATTGAGGTCGAAACAACAATAAAAAGCCCTGTCAAAATAGACCACGTCCCAATCGATAAACCAAAGTTTTGAAATAAACCCACATGCAGCACATCCCAAGGGCTTGTCCCTACAATTTTACCCTTAATAGACATGGTAATCCCAAGGGACATAATTATTAGGCCACCTATAAAAAATGCCCAACGCCACCCCATAATTTTTCGCATTTCATATCCCTCTCTCTATGTATGATATTGCACTAACTGTACCATAGTTTCTACATAAATCGGGGGGATGGGACTTGCCTGCTTCTCTTATAAAAACAATTTTGGTTACCTGAGCGGTTCTTCACACTGACCGAGCGGATTCTTTGGCTACCTGAGCGGTTCTCCTCGTTAGCTGACCAAACTGTTTCCCTACATGAGCGGTTTTCTTCGATAGCCGAGCAAATTTGTGATTAGTATAAATAATGGACACGGAAAAGTGAGCGTATGTATGATAATCCTAATTACATTAGAGGACGTGTTCAACATGACTAAAAGATCCACACCG
>NZ_JBNNMG010000106.1:0-9468 GCF_050272555.1 Lysinibacillus sp. NPDC047702
AATTCATTGTATGGCTGGGGGTTTTTTTCTTGTCCATAGCTAGAAGCTCTTTAGAACCCCTCGCATAGCAAGGGGTTTTCAAAAGATACAATAAAGAAAAGCACGTTCCTACATAATGTAGAGAACGTGCTTCTTTGGTGATTACCACCAAATGATAGTTAAGAATGCTAAGAAGAATGTAAATGCGATTAAAATTCCCATCCACATGAAGAAGCCAATTACACCACCGAAGTGAGTTTTTTTGTCTTCTAAGTGCATGAAAGCGTAAAGTTGAAGAACAACTTGAACTCCAGCAAGTAATAAAACAAACGGGAATATTAAGTATTTAGAAAAATCGGCTGCAACTACTGCGAACGCGATAAATGTAAAGAAAATCATAATCGCAAAGTTGATTACCTGTTTACGCATATGAACAGCATTATGATGACGATCATACTCGTATTGTGCCTGTGACTTAGCAACTATAGGTGTATCGTGTGATGACATTATCCGATCACTCCCATCAAGTATACTACTGTAAAGATGAATACCCAAACTACGTCGATAAAGTGCCAATATAAAGCAGCGACGAAGAATTTAGGTGCGTTATATAAGTTTAGTCCACGTTTAGCATTACGAATCATTAATGTTGCAATCCATACAAGTCCTAAACATACGTGGAAACCGTGTGTACCAACTAAAGAATAAAATGCAGTTGCGAAAGCAGATTGGTTAAATGTAAAACCAAGGTGCACATAGTGTTGGAATTCATAGATTTCAAGTGCTAAGAATCCAAGACCTAAAGCTAAAGTAATTGCTAACCAAGTTTGCATACCTTTAAAGTTAAAGTTACGCATATGGTAAATTGCATATACAGATGTTAGTGATGATGTTAAAAGTAACATGGTCATTGCAAATGCTAAAGGTAATTCAAATAAACCTTGCGTTGTGAACTCCATGCCTGCTGGCCCTTTGTTCTTAAGCGCTAAGTAAGTAGCGAATAAACTTGCGAAAAGTACAACTTCACAGGCAAGGAAAATCCAGAAACCAACGACTTTATTTTTACCTTCCATCGTAGCTTGTTCAGGATGATCTGGCCAAGTATGAGGAGTAAATTTAGTATTGAAATCCATTATTTATTTCCTCCTTTGCCGTAAAGTTTTTCTTCAATCTCAATAATTTCTTCTTTGTGTAAGTGGAAGCCGTGGTCGTCCTTAATAGAACGGAAAATCATAGCACCAAATGTGATAGCAAGACCAGCAATTAAGATATAGATTGACCATGGCTTATCTGCATCTGGATTGTAAAGAGCACCGAATGCCGCAATAAACAGACCCATAGAAATTACGAAAGGAATTGCAGAGTTGTTTGGCATATGGATATCACCTAATGGCTCAGCAAATGTAACTTCTTTATTACCTTCTTGTTTTTCAATCCACCATGGATCTAAACCACGTACAAGTGGTGTTTGACGGAAGTTATAGAATGGAATTGGTTGTGGAATTGACCATTCTAGTGTACGTCCATCGCCCCATGGGTCGCGACCTGCTGGTTTACCTTTGATGGACATTAAGCAGTTGATTACCATCATGATAACCCCAACACCCATCATTGCAGCACCGACTGTTGAAATATAGTTGAACTGATCCCAACCTTGACCTTCCATGTAAGTGAATACGCGACGTGGCATACCCATCAGACCTAGGAAATGTTGTAGGAAGAATGTTAAATGGAATCCAATGAAGAATACCCAGAAAGTCCATTTTCCTAATGTTTCGTTTAACATACGGTTGAAGAAAATTGGCCAGTAGAAGTGCGCTGAACCGAATAAAGCTGTTACGATACCACCTACGATTACGTAGTGGAAGTGAGCAACGATAAAGTAAGAATCGTGTAATTGGTAGTCAAGAGGTGCAGATGCTTGCATTACCCCTGTAACACCACCCGCAACGAATGACGGGATGAAACCAAGTGCATAAAGCATTGGTGTTGTAACTTTAATAGATCCGCCCCAAATAGTTAAGATCCAGTTGAATACTTTCATACCAGTTGGTACGGCAATTGCCATTGTTGCAACGGCAAAGATTGCGTTTGCTGTTGGCCCAAGACCAACTGTAAACATATGGTGAGCCCAAACCATGAACCCTAAGAAACCGATTAAAATTGTTGCGAATACCATTGAAGAGTATCCGAATAAACGCTTACGAGAGAACGCTGGAATAATCTCAGAGAATAAACCGAATGCTGGTAATACTAAGATATAAACCTCTGGGTGTCCGAAGATCCAGAATAAATGTTCCCAAATAATTGTGTTACCACCCATAGTATGGTCAAAGAAGTTACCACCAAACATACGGTCAAATAACATCATTAATAAACCAATTGTAAGTGGAGGGAATGCGAATAAAATTAAAGCACTTGATACAAGCGATGTCCAAGTGAATAATGGCATACGCATGAATGTCATACCAGGAGCACGCATTGTAATAATCGTAACAATAAAGTTAAGACCTGAGATTAATGTACCTGCCCCTGAAATTTGTAAACCAAGTACATAGAAGTCAATACCATGTCCTGGAGAGTATAATGATAATGATGCATAAGAAGTCCAGCCCGCATCAGGAGCGCCACCCATAAAGAATGACAGGTGAAGGAATACTGCACCTAGGAAGAATAACCAGAACCCTAAAGAGTTAAGGAACGGGAATGCAACGTCACGCGCACCAATCTGTAATGGTACAAGCATGTTCATAAATGCGAATAGTAATGGAGTCGCTGCTAGGAATAACATTGTCGTTCCGTGCATTGTTAATAATTCATTGAAAAAACCTGCTGATATGAAATCGTTATTTGGTTTCATTAACTGAATACGCATTAATAACGCTTCAAAACCAGCGATAGCGAAGAACAATGTACCGGCTAATAAATACATCACTGCTAACTTTTTATGGTCAACAGTAGTAATGTAATCCCAGACAGTTGCTCCAAAGCCCTTTTTCTGTGTGTATGAGCTCACAACTTTTACCTCCCTCAAAGTTTGTTACATAAAACTTAAAATTATTTTTCAACAGATAAGCTCATGATATATGTCGCAAGAGCATCAATTTGTTCGTCAGAAAGTTCACCATATTTTCCTGTCATTAAGTTGCCTGGTTTATAATATTCAGGGTCCTTAATCCAAGCTTTTAGGCTCTCTTCATCATGATTTAAGAAACCAGCTACACGGTTACGGTCACCAAATGTCGTTAAGTTAGGACCTGGTGCACCACTAACGCCTGTACCAGAAATTGCGTGACAGCCTAAACAGCTGTTAGCAAATGTTGCTTCTCCAAGATCTGTTGAAGCTTTGTCAGCAACTTTACCTTCTGTTGCTTTCATTGCAGTTACCCATGCATCAAATGCTTCTGGGCTTAAAGCTTTAACTTTGAAGTCCATTAATGCGTGTGAAGGACCACATAACTCAGCACATTTACCATAGAAAACGCCATCTTTAAGGTCTTTCGATTCTTTATCGAATACTAAGTAGAATTTATTTAAGTTTTCTACGTTCGTATCCATTTTACCGCCCACAGCAGGAATCCAGAATGAGTGCTTTACATCGGCAGCTTTTAAGTTAAAGTAAACTTTTTGACCCGTTGGTACAACTAATTCTTGTGAAGTTACAATACCTTGGTTAGGGTATTCGAACTCCCACCAATATAATTTTGCAGTTACATTTACTGTAAGTGCTGTTTTGTTACCATTTTCATCTACTTCGTCCATTGCAGCAACATCTGCAAATTTATAAGTAGCAGTAACAACTGGTACTGCAATAATTAATAATAAAATAATTGGAATAACTGTCCAAATCACTTCTAACGTATGACTACCTTCAACTTGCTTAGGAATCACATTTTCGCCGACTCTTGAACGACGGAATTTTAAGAATGCAATTAAATAGATAACAGATACTACTACTACTACTAGCGTCATAATTACAGTAGTTAACAGTAATAAATTCAATTGCTCTTTACCTACTTCTCCAGATGGTCTTAGTGCTGAAAGATAATCTTCACCACAACCGGAAAGGAAAACCATCATCACTGCTAGAAGTGAAAAAAGACGCCATTTTTTAAGCCCTTTCATCATAGCTTAATTAAACCCCTCTTTCTTTGTTGTATTTTCATGTGTACCTAGGACATTAGTGCTGTCTATTTGAATTCTTTAGGAAAAGAAAGAATTCCTAAATTAGCTAAACAACGCAAAAATTATGATGGATACAAATAATATGGTCATATGATTCAACGAATAGATAAACATTTTATTTGCCCATTTCATATCATCTTTTGCGGTAAAGCCTTTAAAAGCTAGAATTAACCAGCCCAAGTTCAATGCAGTTGCAAGAATTAAGAAGCCAACCCCAAGCTCTGGTAAAAGGAAAGGTAACGGTAATAATAAAAGAATCCAGAATAACATCGAGTATTTCGTTCGTTTAAATCCCTTTACAACAGGTAGCATCGGAATATTAGCAGCACGGTATTCTTCAGTACGTTTCATCGCAAGCGCATAAAAATGCGGTGGTTGCCATGCAAACATGATAAGAAATAAAGCAAGTGCTCCTGGACCTAATGCAGGTTCAACAGCTGCAAACCCAATGACTGGTGGAATTGCTCCTGAAATACTTCCTACAACCGTGTTACTAACATGCTTCCTCTTAGACCACATTGAATATAGAACAACATAAGCAAATATTCCTGCTAATCCCCACATGCCGGCCGCAAATGATGCCGCAAATAACAAAATTTCACCTACAATTAAAAATGAGAGGGCAATGGTCAATACAAAATTCGGCTTAAATCTACCTGTTACTGTCGGTCTTGCCTTCGTTCTTTTCATGATTGGATCTATATCCTGGTCAATGAAGTTATTCATTGCACCTGAGCCACCAATTATGAGTGCCGCTCCCAGCATGGTGAACAATATGACATCTAACTCTTGCAAGAAATGCCTACTAGTAAATTGAAATGCCAGCCACATCCCTGTAAACGTTGTGACAAGATTCGAGTTAACGATTCCAATTTTTATCAGTGCTAAGAAATCTTTTACAACAGATGTTGACTCTGGCCCAGTATTTCTAGTAGCCGACAATGCACGACCGTTTGACATGTTACCTCTCCTTTCATTTTTGTAAGCATATTCCGCTACAATTACTATAGCGAAATTTGCGATTGATTTCTAGACATTAAGTGAAATTTAGATGAAGTTGTAAAAATTAGCTTTGTCTAGAAATATAATTAAAAACAACATATCTATAGTAAAACATTTTCTAAAATGAATTGTGAAGGTTAAAGCACGAAATTATGAACAATTTGTGAAATGGATTCGACATCTAAAACTCCCTACTCTTTACAAGTTGTTTTTTACCTGTATTTTCGATATTATCTAGTAGCAGAAACATTACTTTCATGTAATGTTGATAGATAAAGTAGGTGACTCATTTTATGCAACACAACAGGTATATGAAGTGGTTTGCTGTTGCCGCTACAGTTGGAATGCTCCTTATTTTACTTGGTGGAGCACTTGTTACCAAAACAGATAGTGGCTTAGGCTGTGGTCGAAATTGGCCTGATTGCAATGGTTCTCTTATTCCAAAAGAAATTACACCAGAAGTTTTAATTGAATTCTCACATCGTCTTGTAACTGGGGTCGTATCTATTTCAATTCTTGTGTTAACAATTTGGACATGGCGTAAACTCGGTCATATTCGTGAAGTAAAACTATTAGGTTTCCTAGCGATGTTCTTCTTAATCGCGCAGGCTCTCATTGGCGCAGCTCAGGTATTGTGGGGACAAGGTGACTTTATATTAGCCCTCCACTTCGGAATTTCCTTGATTTCTTTTGCTGCTGTTCTTCTTCTCTCTATGATTGTATTTGAAGTGGATCGAAAATTTGATGCAGTTAACGTTTTTATTGGAAAAAAATTACGCTGGCACACGATTGCCGTCACAATTTATTCTTATTTAGTCGTTTATACAGGTGCGCTTGTACGCCATACGGATTCTAGTTTAATATGTCCTGATTGGCCGTTCTGTTACAACGAAACACCTCTAGCACCTCTAAATAATATGTATGAATGGGTGCAGATGGGGCACCGCTTAGCTGTTCTTATCTTTTTCATTTGGATTGCATACATAACTTGGCACGCTGTAAAAGAGTATAAAAATCAACGTGTTATTTACTATGGTTGGGTGATTGCCTTTATTATAGTAATCTTACAGGTAATTGCTGGTATGTTAGTAGTCCTAACAAAATTAAATTTAATTGTCGCATTACTACATTCATTATTTATCTCAATTTTATTCGGTCTACTTTGCTACATGATAATGCTAGTTGCACGTAGCAATTATAATGAAAAAAATAAATAATACTAGAAAAGGATTCGTGCTATTTTAATGACGAATCTTTTTTGCCTTTCTATCTTATCTATATTCCTCTCGCTAGTTAAGAGATGGAAGTATTCTGCTGAATCAAGTTAAATTGTCAAAAAATAGACATAACTGCACATAAAAGGGTTAATAGATGGCTATTTAAAGCTGCCTATTAACCCTTTTTCATTAACTTTTATTCAATTTCAATTAACAAATCACCTGTTGAAATCGCATCGCCTGCACTTGCATAGACCTCTTTTACGATCCCATCTTTCGGTGCTTGGACAGTTGTTTCCATTTTCATAGCCTCGGTAATTAACAGATGGTCTCCTCGTTTCACTTGACTGCCCTTCGATACCACTACCTTTAACACAGTTCCTGGCATTGTGGCACCGATTTGATTCGGATTGCTTGGATCTGCCTTTAACGCTATGCTACCATCCACCTCAACCGTCATATCTTGAATCATGAGCTCACGGGATTGACCGTTTAGCTCGAAGTACATAACGCGTGTCCCATCGTGCTGTGGCTCTCCAATAGACACTAGCTTTATAATCAGCGTTTTGCCTTTTTCGATTTCGACCTCGATTTCTTCCCCTAGCTTTAACCCGTATAGGAAGGTTGGTGTATCCAATACCGAAATATTGCCAAAGGAGTCCACTGTTTTCGCATATTCCTCAAACACTTTTGGATAGAGTGCATACGCGAGTACATCTTTCTTCGTGACTGGGCGATTTAATTTGTCCTCCAGCACTGCCTCTAGCTGCTCAAAATGGACAGGCTCTAGTAGTTCACCAGGACGGACTATGATCGCTTCACGGTCCTTTAACACCACCTTTTGGAGTGCCTCTGGGAAGCCACCGTGTGGTTGTCCTAAATATCCCTGGAAGAACTCAATGACAGAGTCTGGGAAGTCGATCGTTTGGCCTCTTGTTAAGACGGACTGTTCGTCTAATTCATTTTGCACCATAAATAAGGCCATATCCCCGACTACTTTCGAGGACGGGGTTACTTTGACAATATCACCAAATAGAAGGTTCACGCGGGAATACATGCGCTTTACTTCCTCCCATCTGTCACCAAGACCGACTGCTTTTGCCTGCTGCTGGAGATTACTATACTGACCGCCTGGCATTTCATGCACATAAATTTCAGAATGCGGGCTTATCATGCCACTTTCAAAATCCTTATAATAATGACGTACATCTTCCCAATAGTAGGATAGCTTTTCTAGTGCATCAACATCCGCACGTACTGCACGCTGACTGCCCTTCATCGCATAATACAGAGAGTTCGCACTTGGCTGTGAGGTTAAGCCTGCCATCGAACCAAGAGCTGTATCAATAATATCTACACCTGCTTCAATGGCTTTGGCATAGAGATAAATGCCGTTCCCACTTGTGTCGTGTGTATGCAGGTGGATTGGCAAACTTGTCGTCTCTTTTAACTCGGAAATTAAACGATACGCTGCTTCCGGCTTTAACAAACCAGCCATATCTTTAATGGCTAAAATATGAGCACCTGTTGCTTCTAGCTCCTTTGCCATGTCCTTATAATATTGCACCGAATATTTCGCACGTGTGTCATCCAAAATATCGCCTGTGTAACAGATCGCTGCCTCAGCAATTTTCCCTGATTGACGTGCGGCATCAATGGCTGTTTCCATCCCTTTTATCCAGTTTAAGCTATCGAAAATACGGAACACATCAATCCCTGATACCGCTGATTCTGCGATAAATTCACGGATTAAATTATCGGGGTAGTTGGTATAGCCTACCGCATTGGCCCCGCGCAGTAACATCTGGAATAGCACATTTGGCACCTGTTCACGCAGCTTTGCAAGACGCTCCCATGGATCTTCTTTTAGGAAACGGTAGGCTACATCAAACGTCGCCCCTCCCCACATTTCGAGCGAGAAGAAATTATGCATCAAGCGCGCTGTGGCGTCGGCAATTTGGAACATATCCTGTGAACGCACACGTGTTGCCAGCAGGGATTGGTGCGCATCTCGGAACGTTGTATCTGTAAGCAGTACATCTTCCTGCGCCTGAATCCATTTCACAAGCCCCTCTGCTCCTTGGGCATCTAAAATTTGCTTTGTCCCTGCTGGTGGCACGATAAATGGCTCCACTTTCGGCATGCCTGGCTGGACAAAGATTGGCTTTGCCTGCTTCTCTACCCCTGGGAAGCCATTTAATGTCACATTGCCAATATAGCTTAACAGCTTTGTCCCACGGTCCTTGCGCACTGGGAAATGAAATAGTTCAGGTGTCGTATCGATAAAGCTTGTATCGAAGGTACCTGTTAAAAATTTCTCATGCGTCACGACATTATTTAAAAACGGAATATTTGTTTTAACCCCACGAATACGGAATTCTTTTAAGTTACGGTCCATTTTCGCAGCAGCTTCTTTAAACGACATTCCTGATGTTGAAATTTTCACCAGTAAGGAATCATAGTATGGTGTCACAACAGCACCCTGGAAGCCATTCCCTGCATCGAGACGGACCCCAAAGCCACCGCTCGAACGATACACCATCAGCTTGCCTGTATCGGGCATAAAATCATTGGCAGGGTCTTCTGTTGTCACACGCGCCTGAATCGCATAGCCAATCATTGGCATCTCTTCCTGCTTAGGTAGATGAATTTCTTCACTGTGTAGGGCATAGCCTGCCGCCACCTTAATTTGCGTATGCACAATATCAATACCTGTAATCATTTCCGTAATGGTATGCTCTACTTGAATACGAGGGTTGACCTCGATGAAATAAAATTCTTCACCCGCCACTAAAAATTCCACTGTCCCTGCATTTATGTACGAGACATTTTTCATTAGCTGCACAGCCGCCTCACAAATTCGATTTCTTAAATTTTCTGAAATTGAATTCGACGGCGCGATTTCAACGACCTTTTGATGGCGGCGTTGAATCGAACAATCACGCTCATAGAGATGCACGATATTGCCCTGTTGATCGCCAATAATTTGCACCTCAATATGCTTTGGCTTGATAATTGCCTTCTCTACATATACTTCATCCGAGCCAAAAGCTGCCTTTGCCTCTGATTTGGCCCGTTCATAAGA
>NZ_JBNNMG010000107.1:0-8875 GCF_050272555.1 Lysinibacillus sp. NPDC047702
AACGTACATAAAAAAATCCCCTCACTTATTTCATTAATGAGAGGATTTTATTGGAATGTTCACATTTTGTCTATAGACGATTTTGTTTTTCAACACTATGAAAAGCGCGAGCAATATTTGCTCGCGCTTTTTAGAGTTGTATGATTGGACAAGTTCTTTTATTTAGCGTACGGCAGAACCATTTTTTGGAACTGTTCAAAGGTAGTTTTCTGATCACTATATAGTCGTTTAATTTGATACACATCATCATATGGCTTATTATAGCCAGGCTGCGTTGAAAACGCCATATCAAAACCGGCTTCTTTTACTGCATAAATTGTATTCGATGTATATTGTCCAAATGGATATGCAAATGCTTTTGCTTCAGGGATAAACGTTAAGCTCTGTTTTAAATCCTGCACTACTTCATGGTATGGAATTAATAGCATCTTACCTTTATTTCCTATTAGATCATGTAAGTTGTAAGTATGTGACCCATAGGAAAAGACATCTTGCATATTTTCAACATCCTGACGTGAAAGTGCCTGCAAGTCGTCATAATTAAACATTTGCTCAGCTGATGAACTTTCATTACGTGATGTAATTAAAAACTGAGTAGCTTTAAAGCCATTCTTTTGAAGGACAGAATATGCATATTCACGTGTCGATAGTAAGCCATCATCAAAAGTTAGTACAATAGAATAAGCGGGTAATGTAATTTCATTACGCATAAAACGCAATAATTCATCTGTTGTAATCGTTTCGTAGCTTTTAGTTTTTAAATACTGCATTTCTTTTGTAAATTGTACATCTGTCATTGTTGTACTGACATATTTAAAGCGACCAAGCTCATGCTCCTTTAAAAAATGATGATACATCATAACAGGGACACCGCGATCCAACGCCACTTTCGAGCTATGGATATACCCCTCACGGCCTCCAAGAACTGTTACATACCAGCTGCCCTCTTTTCGTAAAATCGGGTAACGGCGATTCGTATCTAACTTTGCAAAGGGATATAATGCTTTATTGGTACAGTCATAAATTTCACTGTTTGCAGAAATCGGGATGAAATACTCATTTTTTACAGTATGATCCTTCCCAGTATTCTTATAAGAAGGAGTATTCATTAATTTAATTTTATCTTTTTCTGCATAAAGATAAGTTTGCCCCCATCGAACCTTTACATATGTTTCGTCTGATGCATCGACAACCTCAAGTTGTTGCCCCTTCATTAATATTGCAATAGTCATTGGCTTGTCTCGACGCAGGTCATAAAGGGTGACATTTTCTAATGCCTCCATATAACCATTTTGCTTACTAGGAGGAGTTGGGGTAGGAGTAGGCTTTTCAACGGGTTTTGCGTTATTTGGATTTGTAGTCTCTTGTCCTTTTTCTTCTTCAACAAAATTACTATGTACAAATCCTAATCGGCCATTCACCGCAATGCCATACCAATCCCCCATTTTACTATAAATAGGGAAACGAACTCCCTCTGATAGGGTTGCAAATTGCACAAGCTTATTACCAGTATTATCAAAAATTGGTGCAACACGCGTTGGAACAAGATAATTTTTGATCGATGCCAGTGTTGGGACTTTGTTTTTATAGGTTGTTGCTGGTACTACTGTTGTATAACGCTTATCAACATACCCGTAATAACCTCCCCAACGTATTTGCCACCAGTTAGCCCCGTAATCTTTTGTTACTTCAAAGGTTTGCCCTGCTGATAATGTGCCCACCTGCTCAAGAGAGCCTGAACGATTATCAAAGACAGTTGCTTCTTCATTCACTTGGAAGATCATATTATTTGCATATACTTTTCCTGCAAAAGGTAGGATCATCATGAATAGAAGCAATAATACTATGCGTTTCACTTTCTTCACCTCAAAATATTTTAATCCTCTTTAGTCATCTAAAAAATCGTACGGTGAAACACCATCCATCCCTATCATAGGATGGATAAACGGTTCTGTTTCAACCGTTAACCTTACATCTTTTATCTGCTGCTTATCTATTCCCACCGATACTGCTTCTATTTCAACCACTTCCACTGCTATATCCATAGGATTAAGTCTTGCACGTAAAGAAGTAAAGCGCTGTAGGTCATCTGTACGCTGTAAGCCGTCAGCGAGCACTTCTGGCTCACCACATAAAATCAGAAAATTTTTCGCACGGGTTATACCAGTATATAGCAGATTGCGACGCAGCATTTTAGAGTAACCTCGAACTACTGGCATAATTACAGTCTGAAATTCCGAACCTTGTGATTTATGAATGGAGCAGCAATAGGCGAGCGTCAATTGATTGAGATCACTGCGCTGATAGGTTACTTCTATGCCGTCAAATGAAACGACAAGTAAATCCTGTTTCTCAATAGTTTCCTTTGCCTTGATAATACTGATGACTTCACCCATATCTCCATTAAAAACATTGCTTTCAGGCTGATTGACAAGCTGTAATACTTTATCCTTTATGCGATATGTTACATCACCAAAAACAAGCTCTTTTCTTGTACCAGTATCGTTTGGATTTATTAGCTCTTGAATCATTTTATTTAAGTTATCAATGCCTGCAGGTCCCTTGTACATTGGTGCTAACACTTGAATATTGCGAATTTCTTGTCCTTTCGCCACAGCACTCTTTACAACCTGTGTAACAACACTTGCTACTTGATCTGAGGAGGCTTTAATAAAGGAACGGTCAGATGTCTTTACCGTTAATTCTTTTGGAATTGTACCACGTTTAATTTGATGAGCCAGTTCAATAATTGTTGAGCCCTCAGCCTGTCTATACACCTCGGTTAATTCAACAGTAGGAATTTGCTGTGAGGCCAGTAAGTCCTTTAACACCTGTCCAGGTCCTACTGGTGGGAGCTGATCCTGATCACCCACAAATACAACCTGCACATCCTCATGTAGAGCTTTCAATAATTGATGAGCAAGCCAAGTATCCACCATGGACATTTCATCTACAATGATGAGCTTTCCTGTAACCTCACGCTCTGTTTCTTCTTCCTTTTCTTGCCCAGTAAATCCTAATAATCGATGAATGGTCATTGCAGGAAGCTCTGTTGATTCCGATAAACGCTTAGCAGCACGACCAGTAGGTGCACATAAAATGATGGGAAAGGGTTCTTCCTTTTGTGCATATTCCTTTGGGTTTAGTGATAAACCATGGAGCTTTGCATATACTTCCACGACACCTCGAACAACCGTTGTTTTACCAGTACCTGGTCCACCCGTTAAAATCATCACAGCCGAATTTAAGGCCTGTTCGATAGCATTCGCCTGTGTTTCGGCATAGGTGACATGAAGTAAGTCCTCTGTTTCTCCAATCGATTTACGAATTTCGTCCCTACTAAAATGCTCAGCTTTCTTATTACGCTCAATTAATGCTACTATTTTGGAGGCGATGCCTACTTCTGAAAAATAGAGCGACGGTAAATACAGCCTCGTTTCTTCCCCACAAATTTTACTTTCCTCACGCAATTCAATACAGGCCTTTGATATTGCCTCAAATGGTATATCCTCTCGTTGGCTTTGCTCTAGCATGTCTTTTACTAAGGGCAAAACTTGCTCAGCATCTAAAAATACATGTCCCTCTGATAAAGCTGCTGTATTTAGAATATGTAAAATAGCGGCCTTAATACGGTCTGGATGATTGCCAGTAATCCCTAATTTTGCACCTAACTCATCTGCACGAAAGAACCCCACACCTTCGACATCTTCAATTAGACGATATGGATTTTCTGTTAGAAGCTCGATGGCATCAGTGCGATATGTTTGATAAATCTTCATACCGAGCTGAGGTCCAAAACCCCATTCATTCAACTGTATCATTACTCGTTCAAGACCCAGATTTTGTTCGATTGTACGGTGGATAACCTCTTTTTTTTCAGCTGATAGACGAGGGACAATATCAAGTACATTTGGGTCCTCTAAAATTAGACGTAGAGCATTGGCTCCAAGTTTCTCTACAATCGTTTCAGCCGTTTTTTTTCCAATTCCAACAAATAAATCACTCGATAGGTAATGAATAATTCCTTGCTCTGTTGCTGGTACTTCTTTTGTAAACGTCTCAATTTGAAATTGTACACCATATTTTGGATGCTGTCTCAATAAACCTGTAAAACGATATTGTTCATCCATTTGTAATGGTGGAAAATAGCCAACAACAATTATTTCCTTATCTTCATATTGTAAATTGGTCTCTTGAATTTTTACACGAACAATCGAATACATATTTTGAGCATTATGAAAGATAGAGACGATTGGACGTCCGAGTATAAAAAATTTATTTAGTTCAAATAAATCAAGATTCTCAGCCATTGTCGATTCGTCCTTTCATGTGCGTTTCAATCTTTTTATTTTACCACAATATAATGTTTATAATCGTTTAAAAAGAGAATTCGCTCAATTCTTTTAACATTATTTTGACAATTGATATTTCACATCTTTTATCAATCTTTCCATGCTATGATAGAGATGAATTTTGTTGCACGGAAGGATTGTGAAGCTATTGGAATTTAGACCTTGCATCGATTTACACGATGGCAAAGTAAAACAAATTGTGGGTAGCACATTAGGACATGAAAATCAAAAAGTCATTGAAAATTTTATTTCCAATCATGACTCTAGTTTTTATGCAAAAATGTTTGCTCAAGATCAATTAACTGGTGGGCACGTTATAATGCTCGGTGAAGGAAATGAAGAGGCTGCATTAACAGCACTTGCAGCTTATCCTCATGGTCTACAAATAGGTGGTGGAATCACCTCAAAGAATGCCAAAAAGTATATTGATGCTGGCGCTTCGCATGTGATTGTGACTTCTTTTATTTTTCATGATGGCAAGCTTGATATGGATAGACTGATGGAACTCGTACAGAAAATTGGCAAACAGCATTTAGTCATTGATTTAAGCTGTCGAATGCGCAATGATAAATGGTATGTCGTTACTGATAAATGGACAAAATTTAGTGATTTCGAGGTCAATGCTGCGTCCATCGCTTATATTGAAAATTTCTGTGATGAGCTGCTCATTCATGCGGTTGATGTGGAAGGAAAAAAAGGTGGTATGCAGGAAAGCTTAGTACGTGATCTAGCAGCATGGACTACTATCCCAACAACATATGCTGGAGGGATCCGTTCTATTGAGGACTTAGAGAAATTCAAGAAGTTAGCGAATAGTAAACTTCACGTGACAATTGGAAGTGCCCTTTCAATTTTCGGTGGAGATTTATCGTATTCAGATGTAGTGAACTATTGTAAAAAAGGCGGGGTATTGTGAAGTTAATTTATAAAGATATTATTTTCCCTTTTCAAGAAACAAATTTAGAGCGTATTATAGACGGCAAGTACTTTAAGGTTAATACTAAGGATAATTCACGTTCCTTGCATGTACAGCTAGATAATGAGCAAATGCTATTAGAGTTTTCCAAATCATTAAAAGCAACATGCGGCTTCCTGCGCGACCAAGAAACAGAGCCTTATATTGGGACATATATCGATTTACAAGTATTTGTAGACGAGTTCAATAAGCGTTATAACTTACATGCTGAAATTATTAGTTAAAACAAAGGGACAACTAGCTCCCCTTTGTTTTAACTCCTCATCCCTTCTCCTCTATTCCTTTCCAGTATTTCTGAAACCTTTTATTTGTCATATGAGTTCTATATTGTATAGCATGAAGTATAGAGAGTTCACATGAGTAAATTTTTTAATAAAAAAACCCAATCTTAACTTTTTCCCGTTCTTCTAATAAGAATGCTCACCATAATCTCTTACTATGGTATAGGCTAAAGCATTTGGATACAAAATATATTCATCTGGATATTGGCATTAGTTTTTTGCTATGGTTATCAAAATAATACCAATACATAAGAACCCTCTTTTTTTCACGTATATAGGAGTATTTACTTATGAGGGTATGTCCTCCTAAAACAAGAAAGGACTTATAAAATATGAAAACAGAACTTGAAGTAAACTCTTTAAAATCATTTCAAACTGAATTAACACGCTTCTTTTTAGCTTATAAATTTGCCCTACAAGAAGTGGAGACGAAAATAAATATCTTACAAGAAGAATTTAAGTTGATTCATGAATATAACCCAATTGAGCATATTTCCACACGTGTAAAATCGCCTAAAAGTATTTTAGGAAAGATGATGAAAAAAGAACTTCTCCCATCAATGGAAGCCGTTCGTGAAAACATTCGTGATATAGCAGGGGCTCGCATCACCTGTTCATTTGTGGAGGATATTTATAAGGTAAGTGCCATGCTACAGGCACAGCATGATATTGAGGTTGTAGAGGTTAAAGATTATATTGCTGAGCCAAAAGAAAATGGTTATCAAAGCCTACACCTCATTATTAAAATCCCTATTTTTATGTCAGATCATATGGAGAAGGTTTATACAGAAATTCAAATCCGAACAATAGCGATGGATTTTTGGGCAAGCCTAGAACACAAAATTTATTATAAGTATAACAAAGAAGTACCCGAACGTATTCGTGTTGAACTAAAGGAAGCTGCACTACAAGCAGCTGAATTAGATCGAAAAATGGAACGACTGAATAAAGAGATCAATATTTTAAAAGAAAATGAAGCAGAGCCTTCATTGTTAGATAATACATCTATATCACATTTAGCTAAATACTTAACGCAGCTGCCTAGCAATAAAAAATATTGATAATGCTACCAATGATTTTTTATTAGAACAAAAAATCCACCTAGCATTCTGGGAGAAAAGCAAAAGACCCTATAGGTCCAATATGCCTTCTCACAGAAAGTGAAGTGGATTTTTACTGTTTCAAGATTACGAACCTTTTAGCATCTTACGCCTGCTGTTTAGATTTAGTTGCTATAAAGAAGGAGAAAATAAGGGCCAAAATGGCAAAAATAAAGGCAGCTATATATACATGGCTTACGCCATTCGCAATGGTTTCCTTTAAAAAGCTTACTTCAACTATGCTAAAGCCACCTTTTGCAAATTCACCATTTAATTGAATTTCACCTTTTCCTAAGGAAGCCATTTTTTCACTCGTTGCAAGGTTAAAAATCATGCCAAATAGTGCTGCACCAACCGCTTGACTAAAGGTATTCGTAAAGGAGTTCAGACCAATTGATATACCGAGCTGTTTCGGATCTGCCACCTTTTGAATGGAAATCATCAACATTGGCATGATAAAGCCCATCCCTAGTCCGATTAATGATGAAGCGAAATAAGCACTGAAATCACTAGAATCGGAAGATAGTCTTGCAAGCAATAGCGTCCCCGTAACCAGTAAAATCGTACCCATTTGAATAATTCGTTTATTCGTTATACGTCCGATTAAATAACCTGCCATTATAGAGTTCACTGTCCAGAAAATAGACATCGGTGTTAATAATAAGCCTGCTTGGGTTGCATTTTTACCAAGAACACTTTGTGCAAATATCGGAATATAGACTGTCACACCAATCACAATAGACATTCCGCTTAATGTTAAGGCATTAATCACCATTAAACGACCATTTTTAAACAGCGTTAACGGAATGATTGGCTCTTCTGCTCGTAGCTCCACCCATATAAAAATTCCTAAAAGTACAACTGCAACTCCATACATAAGAAGCGATTGGCTCGATAACCAAGCTTGGGTTTTACTGTTATCGATAATAACATATAACAGCGAAACCATTCCAATTGTAAATAACCCAGCGCCTAAGTAGTCAATTTTACGTTTCACTGTCTCTAACTGTTCTTGATAATGTTTAACAATTAAATAAATGGAGGCTAAGCCAAATGGTACATTAATGAAGAATATAAAATGCCATGACACTTGGTCAACAATAAATCCTCCAAATAATGGACCAACCACGCCAGACACGCCCCATACCATGCTTAAATAGCTTTGTCCTTTAGCACGCGCTTTTTCGGTCTTAAACAGCTCGCCGACCATCGTTAATGTAATTGGTAAAATTGAACCTGCGCCAATACCTTGGACCGCGCGAAAGACAATTAATTGCTCCATCGATTGTGCTAAACCACATAACATGGAACCTAATAAAAAAATAATGATACCCGTAATAATCATCCGTTTACGTCCAAATAAATCGGCTAACTTTCCAAAAATAATCGCAGCAATGGCAGAAGCTAATAAATAAGCCGAATAAATCCAGCTTATTAAGTCCACACCTAATAGATCAGCTGTAATGCTTGGAATAGCAGTACTAACAATCGTCCCTTCAATTGCAGCAAGTGCTGTTACAAGTAGTAGTGCAATAAATACTTTATTCATCTTGTCACCTTTTCCTTTCCTGCATGACATACATTACCAAGTTTGAGCTGATAATAAAAGAAGAAAGGATTCATTTTATGAAAAAATAATAGTTCATCACTTTAATTTTCTTCAATATCTCTGTTCGGTTTATTACTAAATCAATTGCGTCCGAATGTTTTTCGAGCTCGCTCAAAAAGCTCCTCCTCAATATTCGTGACATCCGCCACAGGCTTTATATTCAGTGGGCGTACAAATGCCCACTGAATCAAGATAAAAAAGCAGCAAGTTCATGAAATGACACTTGCTACTCATGTTGTTGAAATACTATTATGTCAATGACATCAAGGTGACAAATTAAAAAGTAAAGCCCCTTTTTCAAAACGAGGGTTGATCTCCGTTCCGACTGAGTGCTTTCCTGGGGGCGTCCGATGAGCCGCTTCACTCGCATTGTCGCTCCAGGGTCTCATCTGTGACGCTGTGATCCCCGAGGAGTCACTCAGTCTACACTCCAATCAACCGTTGCTCATAGTATTTTCTTTTGCATTTCACACAAATGTATAGTGATAAGTTTGAAGTCTTAGCCATCACTATTTTGTGCAAAAATGTAGCTTTGATAACATTTTTCAATGCGAAAG